>JBKJTQ010000218.1:0-7232 GCA_046589895.1 Sphingomicrobium sp. | reverse complement strand
CTCGAACCGGCTCGAGGACATTCTCACCGCGCTCGATGCCGAGGCCGATGCGGGCAGCGAATGGTGCGCGACCGAAGCTCGGACGATCCGCAACAAGTCGCCGACCGCGTGCAAGGTAAGTTTGAAATTGCTCGTCGAAAGCCCCTGCCAGCTGCACTTCGTCGACGAGATGCGGATGGAATATGGCATCATGGTGCGGTTGATCCACCATCCTGATTTCCGCGAGGGCGTTCGTGCTTTGCTGGTCGATAAGGACAATGCGCCGCGCTGGTCGCCCGCGACGCCCGAGGCGATCAGCGACGCCGACATCGACAAATTCTTCGAGCCATTGCCCGAGGATGAAGCCTGGACCCCCTTCCCCGCAACTTCGGAGAGCCTTGGATGAGCTACGAAACGATCCTCGTCGAGGAAAAGGGCGCTGTGACGCTCGTCACTTTGAACCGCCCGCAGGCGCTCAACGCGCTCAACTCGATGATGCTCAAGGATTTGATCGCCGCCTTCGCTGCCTATGACGCGGACGACAGCCGGCGCTGCCTCGTCCTGACCGGCTCCGAAAAGGCGTTCGCGGCGGGCGCCGACATCAAGGAAATGCAGGACCAGGGCTTTGCGTCAATGTATTCGTCCAACTTCTTTGCCGGCTGGGAGAAGGTCACGCGCACGCGCAAGCCGTGGCTCGCCGCGGTGGCGGGGTTCGCGCTCGGCGGGGGCTGCGAAGTGGCGATGATGGCCGACTTCATCATCGCCGCCGACAGCGCCAAATTCGGCCAGCCCGAGATCAAGCTGGGCGTCACCCCGGGAATGGGCGGGTCGCAGCGGCTGACGCTGGCGATCGGCAAGGCCAAGGCGATGGAGATGTGCCTCACCGGGCGGGTGATGGGCGCCGACGAAGCGGAAGCCGCCGGGCTGGTGGCGAAAGTCGTCCCGGCCGCCGATTTGCTCGACGAGGCGATCAAGACCGCGCAAGCGATCGCGGCGATGGCCCCGCTTGCGGTGATCGCGATCAAGGAAATGGTCAACGCCGCGTATGAAATGCCGCTTGCGCAAGGGATCAACTTCGAACGCCGCCTGTTCCACGGCCTGTTCGGAACCGAGGATCAGAAAGAAGGAATGGCCGCCTTCGTCGACAAGCGCCCGGGAAAGTGGACGGGGAAATAAGCCCCTCCCGCTCGCGGGAGGGGTTAGGGGGAGGGCCTGTCCCTCCGCATTTGGATTCCGCAGCGGACAGGCTCTCCCCCGGCCCCTCCCGCGAGCGGGAGGGGAGAAGAACATGGCACGCGTAGCATTTATCGGGCTTGGCAATATGGGCGGCGGGATGGCCGCGAATCTGGCCAAGGCGGGGCATGAGGTCGTCGCCTTCGACCTTAGCAAGGATGCGCTCGACCGCGCCAAAGCCCATGGCTGCACCATCGCCGACAGCGCAGAAGCTGCGGTCGCCAAGGCTGAAGCGGTGGTTACCATGCTCCCCGCGGGCAAGCATGTCGCCGAAGTCTATCGCACCAACGTCCTGCGCAACGCTCCCAAGCTCGCGATCCTGATCGATTGCTCGACGATCGACGTCGCCACCGCCAAGGCGGTCGAGGGCGAGGCGGGAGTTGCGGGGTTCACGATGGTCGATGCCCCGGTGTCGGGCGGGATCGCCGCCGCCGAGGGCGGGACGCTGACTTTCATGGTCGGCGGGTCAATCAAGGGCTTCGAAAAGGCGCGGCCCTATCTCGAGCAGATGGGCAAGGCGGTGGTCCATGCCGGCGCCGCGGGCGCGGGGCAAGCGGCGAAGATTTGCAACAACATGCTACTCGGCGCGACGATGGCCGCGACGTGCGAGGCGTTCGTGCTGGCGCAGAAGCTCGGGCTCGACTTGCAGACCTTTTACGACATTTCGTCAAAGGCTTCGGGCCAGAGCTGGGCGATGACCAGTTACTGCCCGGTCCCTGCGGTCGGTCCCGAAACCCCCGCCGATCGCGATTATGAGGGCGGGTTCGCCGCCGCGCTGATGCTCAAGGATCTCACGCTGGCGATGGAGGCCGCGGCCGAGGCGGGCGCCTATACCCCGATGGGAAGCGAGGCGGCGGAGCTTTACCAGCGCTTCGTCGATCGCGGCGGGGCGGCCAAGGACTTTTCGGCGCTGATCAAGATGATCGACGATAGCTGGCAAGTCCCCGCTGAGGGCAACATCAAGGCTTGATAGGCGGGCGCGCGAGGGCCACATGCCCCTCATGCTGATTGAAACCGAACGCACTCCCAACCCGGCGACCCGCAAATTCCTTCCCGGCCGCACCGTGATGGAGGCCGGCGGGCGCGATTTCCCCAATGCCAATAGCGCCGAGGCGAGCCCGCTGGCGAGCGCTTTGTTCGACACCGGCATGGTTGAGGGGGTCTATTATGGCCGCGACTTCATCTCGGTCTCGGCCGCACCCATGATCGATTGGGAGCTGCTCGAGCCCGAAGTGCTCGGGCTGCTGCTCGATCATTTCACGCTCGGCGCGCCGCTGTTCGCGCAAGGGTCCGCGGCGGGAATCGAGATCGCCCCCGAAACACCGATGTTTGAGGATGACCCTGCCGACGCCGACATCATCGACCAGATCAAGGAGTTGATCGAGACTCGTGTCCGCCCCGCGGTGCCGCAGGACGGCGGCGACATCGTCTATCGCGGCTATCAAAAGGGTACGCTCTACCTCGCGATGCAGGGCGCGTGCGCAGGGTGCCCGTCGTCGGCGATTACCTTGAAGCGCGGCATTGAGGGACTGATCAAACATTATGTCCCCGAAGTCGAAACGGTCGAAGCGGTCTAGCTTTTCCGCCGTTTTTCGCTTGCGGCGCGCGCCGCACTATGGCCTCATGACGCACGGCCATGGGAGACTTTATATGATCCTGGCGATCGATAGCGCATCGGCGGCGTGTACTGCGGCGCTATTGACCCTCGACGGCGAAGTGATCGCCGAACGCCATGAGGAGATCGGTCGCGGTCATGCCGAGCGGCTGATGCCGATGGTCGCGGATTTGCTCGGCGGGAATATCCCGGCCCAGATCCTCGTCGGAGTCGGACCCGGCAGCTTCACCGGACTGCGCGTCGCAATCGCCGCGGCGCATGGCATGGCGATCGGATGGTCGGTGCCGTTGTTCGGGTTCGACAGCCTCGCGCTTGTCGCAGCCGCTGCGCCCGGCAATGGCGCGGTCGGCGTCGCGATGATCGGCGGGCATGGCGAATGGTTTGTCGCTCAATATGATCGCCCTGGATTTCAGCTAGTCGATCCCATCGCCAGCATGACCCCCGACGATGCCGCGCGCGCGATCGACGCGCCGCTGGTGGTGGGCAGCGCCGCCGAAGCGCTGATCGCGCGGCGCGGACGCGGCGACTCACTCGCGCTCCTGCCCCATGCTTGCCGTGCGCTCGACCTGCCGCTCGCACTGCGTTCGCTCGATCCCAAACCGGTTTATGCTCGTGCGCCCGACGCGAAGGCAGCCGCCGCGGCATGATCGACCAAGCGCCGCGCCCCGCTTTGCCGCGGCCGATCACCCTCCGCCGTTCGGGCGGCGGCGATTTGGACGCGGTGATGGCAATCATGAACGCGGCGTTCGAGCCGACCTATGGCGAGGCATGGACCCGCTCGCAATGCGCCGGAATTCTGCCGATGGCTGGGGTGTCGCTGCGGATTGCCGAGCACAGCGGCGGGAACATGGTTGGATTCGCCCTGGTGCGCGCGATCGCCGATGAGGCCGAATTGTTGCTCATCGCGGTCGATCCGGCCGCGCAGCACCAGGGGATTGGCGCCGCGCTGATCGATGATTTCGTCGCATTTGCCTTCGCGCACGGCGCGCGACGGCTTCACCTCGAAGTTCGCGACGGGAATAACGCATTCATCCTCTACGAACGCGCAGGCTTCAGCTTGGTTGGACGGCGGAGCGATTATTATCGCGGTAGCGACGGGCATAAGCGCGATGCACTGACGCTTTCACTAGAGCGCTGAACAGTGACGTTGATCAATATTGCCGCTTGCTTGCGGTTCAAGCATATCTCGTCTAAAAATGGTGAACGGACCAGTATAGTTACCGTCCTGCATACATCCTAACGCTCGGGAATTTTCACCATGGACAATCAGGGTAATGACGACACGTTGATCACGCTCACGGCCGATATTGTGGCTGCACACGTCAGCAATAATAGCGTTGCGGTCAACGACCTGCCACAATTGATCGCCAATGTGCACGGCGCCTTGGCGACGCTGGGCGGCGCGGGGTCGGCTCCCGAAGTTCGACCCGAACCCAAGGTTCCGATCCGCTCGTCGATCAAGCCCGACTACATCGTCTGCCTCGAAGACGGCAAGCGACTGAAGATGCTCAAGCGTCACTTGATGACCCATTATCAAATGACTCCCGATCAATATCGCCAGAAGTGGGGCCTCAACTCAGACTATCCGATGGTTGCCCCCAACTATGCCGAACAGCGCCGCATGCTCGCCAAGTCGATCGGGCTTGGTACAAAGCGCCGCAAGACGTCGACTTCCGCCAAGGCGAAGTGACACGCTAGCTCGTCATCCCGGCTCAACCCGGGTTCCGCCTTTCTCCTTTGCCGGATCAAGAAAAGGCGGATCCCGGATGGGGGACCGGGATGACAAGCTTTCCCCCTTTGACGGCCACGCCCGCTCGCCCTAACCAAGACCTATGCACCGCAAGATCGACATCGAACAATTGTGCGCCGACAAGGGGCTGCGCATCACCGAGCAGCGGCGCATCATCGCGCGCGTGCTGGGCGAGGCCGAGGATCATCCCGACGTCGAGACGCTCCACGAGCGCGCCGCCGCGGTCGATCCCAAAATCTCGATCGCGACCGTCTATCGCACTGTCCGCCTGTTCGAGGAGGCGGGAATCCTCGAACGTCACGAATTTGGCGACGGCCGCTCGCGCTATGAAGCCGCATCGGACGCGCACCACGATCATCTGATCGACGTCGAGACCGGCAAAGTCATCGAATTCGTCGATGAGGAGCTCGAAATGCTCCAGCGGCGGATCGCTGAAAAGCTCGGCTATCGCCTCGTCGACCACCGCATGGAACTCTATGGCGTCGCCACCGATCGGGACCACTGAGCCCAGCTCGTCGCGATGGCGCGCCTATCGCCGGATTGCCCGGCTCGCATTGCTGTTCTTGACCTATCTGCCGCCGCATCTGATCGCGCGGCGCGGCGGGCGAAGCTCGCCGTGGCCGCGCCGCTTCCTTGGCCGCGCGGCGCATATCGCGGGCGCGCGGGTCGAACTCGCCGGGCCGCCGCTCGCCCCGCACAGCCTGGTCGTCGCCAACCACACCAGCTGGCTCGACATCCTCATCCTTGGCGGCGCGGTCGGAACGCGGTTCGTGTCGAAGGCCGAGATCGAACGCGTACCGCTGATCGGCTGGCTCGCCGACCAGAATCACACGCTCTACATCGAGCGCGCCGAGCGCGGTGATGCGCATGGCCAGGTACGGCGCATCACCGCCGCGCTCGCCGCGCCGCAGCCGCTCGCCATTTTTCCCGAAGGAACGACGAGCAATGGCCGTGCGCTGCTCCTGTTCCGGTCGACCCTGTTCCACGCGGTCGCCCCGCCCCCGCCCGCGACGAGCGTCCGCCCGATCGCACTCGATTATCGCGACTCGGTCGATGCCGTCGCGTGGCACAGCGGCGAGCCCGGGCTGGCCAATGCGCTGCGTGTGCTCGGGTTCAAGGGGCACCGCCGGATTACGGTGAAGCTGCTCGACCCGCTCCCGCCCAGCGCCAACCGTAAGGCGCTGGCACACGCTGCGCGCGCTGCCATTGGCGCCGCGCTCCCTTCCGTTGCCCGCGCCGACGCGCTAGAGGCGCCGACGCCATGACCAACCTTCCCCAAACCTTTCGAGTCAAAAGCTTCGGTTGCCAGATGAACGTCTATGACGGCGAGCGAATGGGCGAATTGCTCGCCGCGCAAGGCATGACCGCGGCCGACGGCGAGGACGCCGACCTAGTCGTGCTCAACACCTGCCACATTCGCGAAAAAGCCGCCGACCGCGCTTATTCGGATGTCGGGCGGCTGGTGCGCGCGGACGGTAGCCGGCCGATGGTCGCGCTCGCCGGCTGCGTCGCGCAGGCCGAGGGCGCCGAGGCCGCCAAGCGTTCGAAGATGATCGACCTCGTGGTCGGTCCGCAAGCCTATCACCGCTTGCCCGAGATGGTCGCTCAGGTCGCCGCGGGAAAACGCCCGGTCGATACCGACATGCCCGCGATCGCCAAATTCGCCGCGCTCCCGCCGCGCCGCCGCTCGGGGCCGTCGGCGTTTCTGACGGTGCAGGAAGGGTGCGACAAATTCTGCACCTATTGCGTCGTCCCCTACACTCGTGGCGCAGAGATCAGCCGTCCGTTCGCCGACATCGTCGGCGAGGCGCAGGCGCTGGTCGAGGGGGGGGCGCGCGAGATCACGCTGCTCGGGCAGAACGTCAATGCCTATGAAGGCGGGCTCGACACCCTGATCCGCGCGATCGCCAGGATCGATGGGCTCAAACGAATCCGCTACACCACCAGCCACCCCGCCGACATGAGCGACGCTTTGATCGCGGCGCATGGCGAGGTCGACAAATTGATGCCCTACCTCCACTTGCCGGTGCAGTCGGGGAGCGACCGCATCCTCAAGGCGATGAATCGCAGTCACAGCGCGACCAGTTATCTCAGAACGATCGAAAAAGTCCGCGCGACACGGCCCGACATCGCCATCTCGGGCGACTTCATCGTCGGCTTCCCCGGAGAAGAAGAAAAAGATTTCGCCGACACGCTCGCCATCGTCGATGCGGTGGGTTACGCCTCGGCTTATTCGTTCAAATATTCGAGCCGCCCGGGCACCCCGGCGGCGAGCATGGAAGGAGCGGTCGGGGCACAAGTGATGGACGAGCGACTCCAGCGGCTGCAACGCCGTCTCGCCGGGCATAGCCTCGCCTTCAACCGTGCGACGATCGGCAAGGATCTGACGATCCTGATCGACCGCAAGGGTCGCCTCCCAGGCCAGATGATCGGCAAGTCGCCGTGGCTCCAGTCGGTGTTCGTCGAGACGACCGCCAATATCGGCGAGATGGTCGATGTGTCGATCGTCCAGGCGCTCCCCAACAGCCTTGGCGGGATTCTCCGGTCGCAGCAGATCGCCGCCTGATGGCCAAACGCGACCTTACCCCCGGACCCGATCCGGTCGACGAAGGCCGCGCCCGGCTCGAGTTGCAGTTCGACCAGCCTTACCTCCTC
>JBKJTQ010000205.1:0-3165 GCA_046589895.1 Sphingomicrobium sp. | reverse complement strand
GGTCGATGCCCGGGGCAATCGCATCGGCATGGGCAAGGGTCATTACGACCGCGCCTTGCCCGGGCTGCGCGCCGCGGGCGCGCGGCTGATCGGGTGCGGCTGGACATTCCAGCGGATCGACGAAACACTTGCGCCCGATCCGTGGGATGTCCCGCTCGACGGCTTTGCCTCCCCCGACGGATTGGAGATGTTTCGGTGACCGAGCCAAGCTGGCGCAAGCCCGCCGGGGTGTTCTTCATCCTCGCGCTGATCGCGATCTGGTGCATCGCCGTCGCCTCGCTGTCGGGGAGCGTCGGCAGCTGGCCGGTGCTTGCCCAGGCCCTCTTCTACCTCGTCGCCGGACTCGCATGGATCCTGCCGCTGAAGCCGCTGCTGCGGTGGATCGAGACTGGCCGATTCAAACGCTGATAAGGCTCGACTCGCCGCCATCCGGTTGAAAAGGCCGGGTCATCGGCCTATGTCGCCTGCTTCTCATGAGCCTCGCTTTGCCCTTGACGCCCACGTGGCACTGGCGTTCGCATCCGCGTGAAACCGCTATGCTTGGGGTGCTCGGATGCGCCGCGGCGCTGGCGATCGCCGGGGTTAGCGACGCCATGCCAACACTCGGCAATAAGCCAAGCTCGAACCTCGCCGCGGGCGCGCCTCTGCCGACCTCGCCGAGCGCGACCGAGCTTCGCGACGTCGCCCCCGAAGTGGCGCTCGCGATCAACGCCGCAATCCCGCTGACCACCCTCCCCTCGGCCGCCGCCGCTCCTTTCGCGATCGGCAAGGCCAGTGCCGCGTCGCGCGCGCAGGCTCTCGAATGCCTCACCAGCGCGATCTATTATGAGGCGGGCCAGGAAAGCGATGCGGGCCAGCAAGCTGTCGCGCAGGTCGTGCTCAACCGCGTGCGCCATGCCGCTTATCCGTCGAGCGTGTGCGGCGTGGTGTTCCAGGGCTCGACCCGCGTCACCGGTTGCCAGTTCACCTTCACCTGCGACGGATCGATGACCCACACGCCAATGGCCTCGGCATGGATGCGGGCGCGCAAGGTCGCAGTCGCCGCGCTCGCCGGATCGGTCTATGCGCCGGTCGGCCTCGCCACTCATTACCACGCCAATTACGTGCTCCCTTACTGGGCCTCGAGCCTGGTCAAGACGCATATCGAGGGCGCGCACCTTTTCTATCGCTGGGCGGGCGGCTGGGGCCGGCCGGGGGCGTTCGCGCAAAGCTATGACGCGCGCGAGGCCGATGCCCGCCTGCTGCGCAAGGCCGCGCTCAGCGTCGAACATGTGGTACCCAAGGCGATCGCCCCGGCGAGTGAATTTGCCGCGGTCGCGGCGCTCGGCAAGATTGACGGCGTCAAGGTAGCCGACGCCGGCGATCGCGTCTCGATCCACTTCAACCTAAAGGCGCGCGAGGCGGTCGAGAAAATCAAATTGACGCCCTACGTCGAACGCGTCGCCGCGTCGGACAATCTGCGCCACGCGCTCGACGGTGCGGGCCCCGCGGGCGCCGAGGCCAAGCCGTTTGGGCCCCCGGTCGAAGCGATGGGCAAGCCTGCCCCCTCGGCCAACTAATCTGCGCAATTGACGCTGGTTGGCGTGCTTCCGAGCGCGCGGTGACGCCCCTGTTCGTGGCGATCATTCGAAGGGGAAATGGCGCGAGTGACGGGACTTGAACCCGCGGCCTCCGGCGTGACAGGCCGGCGCTCTAACCAACTGAGCTACACCCGCACTCTGGTGTGGGCGGGCAACTAGGGTAGCCCCCTTTGGCTGTCAACAAGGCGCACGGCTTTTTGAGCAAAACCGCTCCGGCCCGCGATTCAGCGAAGCTACCCAACCTTCACGCTTCTTTTTCTTCCTCCTCGCCGACATGCGTCAGCGTCCCGTCTTCGAACAGGAAGCCCGCGATGTCGGGGGTTCCCGCGGCCGAGAAAACAGTCTTGAGGATGATCAGCAGCGGCACCGCGAGTAACGCCCCCGTCGTCCCCCACACCCACGCCCAAAACGACAGCGATACGAGGATCAGCAACGGGTTGATGGTCAGCTTCCGCCCGACGATCAGCGGAGTGAGGACATTGGCCTCGATCAAATGCAGCCCGATGAAGATCGCCGGGGGAAGCAGCGCCGCCCACGGATCGGCGAACGTCATCAGCCCGCCGAGCGCGAGCAGGACCGCTGCCGCGATCGGACCGAGGTAGGGAATGTAGTTGAGCACCGCGACGATCCCGCCCCACATGATCGGCGAGTCCATCCCCAGCCCCCACAACACCAAGGCGGTCAGCGCGCCGAGCCCGACGTTGATCACCGTAATCGTGCCAATATAGGTCGAGGTGGCGGCGACGACCTGCTGAATCACTCGCGCGGTAGTCAGCGCGCCTTCGAAGCTGCCGCGGCTGACGATCGTGCGCTTGCGCATCCCGGTCCATCCGGCGAGGAAGAAATAGATAACAAGCAGCGCGAAGAATAATTGGATTGCGGCGTGCGGCGCTGAAGCGGTGATCAAATCGAGTATCGAATTCGGTGTCTCGACGCGCACCGTCCGCGCCGCATCGGCAGGGGCGACGGCGATGTTCGACACGGTTCGATCGATGAATTTCTGCAAGCTCGAATAAAGGTCGAGCACCGGCGCAAACGCCTTGGTGACGCGGTCGATGCGTTGCGGGATCAGCGCCACCCAGTCGATCGCCGGGAGCACGATCGAGGCGAGCGCAAACACCGCGATCATCAGGAAGATGATCACGCACAGCACAGCGGCGAATTTTGCCGGAACCCCGCGCCGCTCGAACCATTCGAGCATCGGCACCAGCGCGATCGCGATCACCAGTGCGGCGGCGACCGGCAGGAAGAATTCGGCCCCGGCGCGCAGTGCGAACGGCAGCGCCAGCAGCAAGCCGATTCCGGCGATCAGATTGAGCGATGCCAGCAGCCGGACGCGCTTGATGCGCAGCGCCTCCGACTCATGATCGTGCGAATCGCCTGCTGCCCCCGGGTGCGCTTCCATGGGCGTGACTGTAGCAGCGCATTCGGCGCCCGCTAGACGTTGCGCATGCCTATCGGTGTCAGCGCGACATGAGCGCGCGGCGGGCGGCGTCGCGCAGTCCGCTGGCAAGCCCGGTCATCGCCGCCATGACTTCAATTTCCTTGATCGAGGCGCCACCGAAATTGACGATTTCAACCAGCC
>JBKJTQ010000044.1:0-2839 GCA_046589895.1 Sphingomicrobium sp. | reverse complement strand
CTGCCATGCGGAGTCATCACGTCGAGCGTGTCGCCGGGCTTCAATTGATCGCCGACCCAGTTCGAAAAAACCCCGCCCGCGATGCGCTTGACGGTGACCTTCAGCTCGCCCTCATGCGGCGCGATGCACAGCGAGTAATTGCGCCTCACTTCCTCGCCATCGATTTCGGCGAGCAGCGTCAGATGCTGACCGGCCTTGAACGCGAAGGCGCTCTTCAACTCGTCGGGTACTTCGAACCGAATCGAATTCGCATCCTCGGTTTCGCGCACGATTTCGGCGACGCGCAAGCCGTGGAAACGCTCGGCCATACTACCAGGTCGCGTCGGGGTAGAGCCGGGGAATATGCTGCATCACCGCGAGCAAATGGCCGAGATGCTCGCCATGATGCCCGCGCCGCCCGCCGAGGATCGGGCGCTGGTCGGCGGGCGCGGCAAGCTTGGCCTCGGCCAGCACGCGCGCCAGTTCGGTGCGATACTCCGCTTCGAACAAGCGCGGATCGGCGGCGATCCCGCGCTCGATCAGCTCGTTGAGCAGATCATCGACCTCGAACAATTCGGGGATGAAGCGCCAGCACCAGTCGAGTCCCTCGGCCATGCGACGCGCGCTTTCCTCGGTCCCGTCGCCAAGCCGGATCACCCAGTCGGCGGCGAGTTCGCGATGGTAAGCGACTTCCTTGACCCCCTTGGCGGCGATCCCGGCAATCGCGGGATCGCTCGACGTGGCAAGCTCGCGATAGAGCATGTGCTGCCAGGTCGAGAACAGGAACTGGCGCGCGATGGTGCGCGCGAAGTCGCCATTGGGCTGCTCGACCATCCAGCAATTTTTATAATCGAGCACGTCGCGGTGGAAGGCGAGCTGGTCGGCGTCCCCCGCCTCACCGAGGAAGTTGGTCGCCTGCCCGATGAGGTCGAGCGCGAGGTTGGCAAGGCTCAGATCGACCTCAAGCGCGGGCGCGTGGCCGCACCATTCGGAAAGGCGCTGGCCAAGGATCAGTGCATCGTCGCCGAGCCGGCACAAATAATCGGTTCGCGCCGCTTCATGCGCATCGATCACCGGCGCATCGAACGCCCCGCCATCGGGCGCGTTGAGCGAATGCCGCACCGCATCCTTTTCGATTACCGGAAGCGACGGCATCAGGCGCGCCCGACGCACCAGGGATCGGGCTGCATGTCGATCGGGGGCTCGGCGCGATCGGGCGGCGCGAACCGGGCCTTGAACGTGAACGCCTGCATGCTCGGTCCGAAGCGGTCGAGATGCCACAACCGCGACAGGCCGTCGTTGATCGTCGGGATTGTCCCGGCGGGGACCCACCACAGCGCCTGGTAGGCGCCTTCGAACGGCCCGAAAAATTCGCGCCGGCGCGCCATCACCGGGGTGTGGGCGCTGCGATAGACGAACGCGAACAGCGCATCGGGATCGGTCCACACCGACATGTTGACGATGAAGCTCGGATCGGGGGACACCTGGATCGCGGTCGCGTTGCCGCCTTCGTCCTGCAGCCGCCAGACGAAGCCCTCGCTCGCATCGGCCAGCGCGTTGACCCGGTCGAGCGCATCGAAAAAGGGCTGAACCCCCGGATCGCCTTGAGGCGCGGCCAGCCGGCCGACGTTGATTTGCGCGATATGCCAGTCGTTGCTCATATATGTGTCACCACGTCGGGAATGTCGTAGAAGGTCGGGTGGCGATAGACCTTGTCGGCGGCGGGTTCGAACAGCGGGCCGCTGTCGCCGGGGTCGCTGGCGACGATCAAGGCCGAGGGCACGACCCACAGGCTTACCCCTTCCTGGCGCCGGGTATAGGTATCGCGCGCGTGGCACAGCGCAAGCTCGCTATCGGGCGCGTGAACGCTCCCGACATGGCGATGGTTCAAGCCTCCCTTCGAGCGCACGAACACTTCCCACAATGGCCATTCGTTCATAAGAAAATCCTCCCCGGCACGGGGAGGTGGCAGCGAAGCTGACGGAGGGGGCTCACGTTCGAGCGCGGGGCCCCTCCACCATGTTTCACATGGTCCCCCTCCCCGTGCCGGGGAGGATTTGCAAGGCACCTCACGCCGCCATCGCTCTGCGCTTGGCTTCATGCGCCATTGCCGCATCCCTCACCCAGGCGCCTTCGGCCCAGGCATCGCGGCGCGCCTTCATCCGTTCCTTGGCGACCGGCCCTTCGCCGCGCACCACGGCGTAAAATTCTTCCCAGTCGATCGCGCCATAGTCGTGCCCGCCTTTGGCAGCATTCCACTTGAGGTCGGCGTCGGGGATTGTGAGTCCGAGATATTCTGCCTGCGGAGCCGAGATATCGACATGTTTCTGGCGCAGCTCGTCATTGGTATCGCGCTTGATCCGCCACCGCATCGACTGAGCGGTGTTGGGCGAATCGGCATCTGGCGGGCCGAACATCATCAGGCTCGGCCACCACCAGCGGTTCAATGCATCCTGCGCCATGCGCTTCTGCGCTGCCGTGCCATTGGCGAGCGCGATCATGATCTCATAGCCCTGGCGCTGGTGAAAACTTTCCTCTTTGCACACGCGGACCATCGCGCGGGCATAGGGGCCGTAGGAGGTGCGCTGGAGCGGGACCTGATTCATGATCGCGGCGCCATCGACTAGCCAGCCGATCGCCCCCATGTCGGCCCAGGTCAGCGACGGATAGTTGAAAATGGTCGAATATTTCGCCTTCCCCGACAGCAAGGCGGCGGTCATTTCGTCGCGCGAAGTCCCCAACGTCTCGGCGGCGCAGTAAAGATACAGGCCATGTCCCGCCTCGTCCTGGACCTTGGCGAGCAGAATCGCCTTGCGTCGAAGCGACGGCGCGCGCGTGATCCAATTCCCCTCGGGCAGCA
>JBKJTQ010000054.1:0-3159 GCA_046589895.1 Sphingomicrobium sp. | reverse complement strand
CATAACGATAGCTCGGACATCGAGGCGCTGGTGCGCGGGATCGACAAGGTAAAACGGATTTTCGGGTCATGAACGACGAACGCAAGATCGAGATCGAGGAGGTTGACGCAGTCGACGCGCCGCCGCGCGCGCGGCTGTCCCCCGAGGTGGAGCGCAAGCGCGATTACCTCGCCGGCTTCCTCGCCGAGACCAAGCCCGCGATCGACCCGTCGGCGCCCGGAAGCGATCTCCAGGAAGCGGTGATCGAGGCGCTCAAATCGATCTACGACCCCGAAATCCCGGTCGACATCTACGAGCTTGGCCTGATCTATGACGTCGCGGTCGATGCTGACGGCGACGCGGTGGTGACGATGACGCTGACCACGCCCAATTGCCCAGTCGCCGAATCGATGCCCGGCGAAGTCGAGCTACGCGTGTTGTCGGTCCCTGGAATCCGCGACGCCGAGGTCAAACTCGTGTGGGAGCCGGCGTGGGATCCAAGCAAGATGAGCGATGAAGCGCGCCTCGAACTGGGGATGCTTTGACTAACTTCCTCTCCCGCTTGCGGGAGGGGATTGAGGGGAGGGCCTGTGCCGGGCTAAAGCTCTCACCTGAAGAACACAGGCCCTCCCCCGACCCCTCCCGCATGCGGGAGGGGGGAGATTTGACCATGAATGCCGAAGCCAAGACCCGAGTCCGCCCTGCGGCGATCACGCTGACTCCCGCCGCCGAGCAGCGCATCGCCGAGCTGATGGCGCGCGCGCCAGTCGACGCGATCGGGGTCAAGCTCAGCACACCGCGCCGCGGCTGTTCGGGGCTCGCTTATTCAGTTGATTATGTCACCAGCGAACTCGCCTTCGACGAGAAGATCGTCAGCCCGGGCGGGATTTTCTACGTCGATGGCGGCTCGATTCTTTATCTGATCGGCAGCACGATGGACTGGGTCGAGGATGACTTCGCCGCCGGCTTCACCTTCGTCAATCCGAACGCCAAGGGCGCCTGCGGCTGTGGCGAGAGCTTTACCGTCTGACGCCCGAGCCGTGGCGGCGGCCAGAGTCGATCGCATTCAAACTGACCGCTCATCCAGAGTAGCCGTTGAGCTTTCAGTCCCTCTCAGGATGAGCGGGTGATGATTTCATCAAACTGACAACACCCTAGAAAGCGAAGCTGGTGCGGATTGCGGCGCCGACGTCGGGCGTGGCGCCCGCAACATGGCCGGGATTGCGGCGAGCGTAAAGATTGGCACCGATCCAGCCCGACCCGAGCCGGGTGCCATAGCTTAGTTCGGCATCTATCTCGCGCCCGTCAGGGCTCAGCGACAGCCGCTGCATGCCGCTCGTGGTGAGCCCGGTGGCATAATCATATCCCGTCGGAAGCACCGTCGCCAGGCCGCCGCTTTCGATGCGGATCGGCTGCGACAGACGGAAGCCGAGACGGTCGCTGTCCGACAGCAGCCCGAGCTTGGCGAGGTCGAAGGCATAGGCCGAAGTCTGGAACTTGCCCGCGCCGAAGCTCGTCCACCCGCGCCGCGCCGACAGCGAAGCGCTGAACCCGTTGCCCAGATCGCGGCGCGCCTCGCCATCGACGAACCAGCTCGACGAGCCGCCTCCGCCCAGCGTTTCGCTCATCCGCCCGCCAAGCAGGCTGCGCTGCTCGTCGAGCCGGGTCATTCCCAGCGACAGCCAGTTGCTGCCGATCCGCTTGTCGAACGAGGCGGTGGCAAGGCGGTAGGGCAGGTCGAACTGGTCGGCACGGCGTTCGCGGTAGACTTCGCCATTTTCGGCCGACAGCGTTAGTCCGAAACTTCGCCCAAGCTCGCGCCTGAGCGCGATACTCGACCCGCGCCTCGCGGCGAAGCCCGGCTCACCATTGGTGTCGCGCGCAACCAGGAACGCGCCCGCGGCGGCGCCAGACAGGTTGCGCTCAAGCGACTTGGCACCTTCGGAAATTCCGAACGCGAGCCGAGTTTTGGCATCGAGCCGGGCGATCGCGTTGCCCGCGATCAGCCGCGACTGGCGCGCCTCTTCGGGACCGATCGCTAGCTGGGTCGTGGCGAGAAACGCTCGCTGGTCGCGCTGGGCAACGGTCAGCGACAGGGCGACCGGACCCGCGGTGACGCCATTGGTGCGGCTGCGCCCGATCAACGCCTGTTCGAGCGGGCGGCGCTGCTCGGCGGCTTCGAGCGACTTGACGAGGTCGAGCGCAAAGGCGCGCGAATAGCCGTCGAGAATGATCGTCCCGAAGCTCTTCTTGCCAAGGCTGCCATTGCCGGCGGCGGCCGGAAGCGAGCCCGCGATCGACTGATTAGTAACCACCGAATTGGTCCCTGCCACCGTGGCGGTCCCGATCGGTTGGAAGGCGCGCTGGATGTTCAGGCGCCCGCGTCCGAAGGTGGCATCGGTCCCCGCCGCGCCAAGTTCATCGGCCGAGCGGAACAAGATATCGATAATCTGTTGTCCCGACAGATTGGGGAAGGCCTGCGCCAGCAAGGCCACCGCGCCGGTGATGATCGGAGCGGAGAAGCTGGTCCCCGAATATAGATAGCCGACGCCGGTATGGTCGATCGTGCGAACGCCCCTGCCGAGCGCGGCAAGATACCAGTCCGAACCTGCCCCGGCGCGATTTGAGAAGGTCGCGAGGTCGGTTAAGTTGCCGTCGAGTGCCCCGGCAATGATCACCCTGCCCGGATAGGCCTGCGCCGCGCTGAGCGCGAAAGGATCGGAATTGACCCCCTTGACCGCATCTTCGCCATCATTGCCCGCCGAAATCACCACCACGATCCCGGCGGAGACCGCGCGGCCGATCGCGTCGAGAAGTTCGCGCCCGGCGGGATCGCCGCCAAGCGACATGTTGATGACCCGCGCACCGGCAAGTCGAGCGGCGTCGACCCCGGCCGCGATCGAGGAATCGGCGAAGTAGCAGCCTTTGTCTGGCGCAGTGTCGGCGCAGGTTCCCGGCGTGTCGGCGCGAAACGAGATGATCGTGGCGTCGAAGGCAATGCCGAGGTTCTGCGCGTCGTTGCGCGCGCCCGCAGCGGTTGCGGTGACCGCAGTGCCGTGGCCATCCTCGTCAGACACGCCACGCGCGCCCGCGACATCGCGGCTCGCCGGGTCGATCCGTCCGGCAAATTCGGCAAGTGTGGGGTTGATCCCCGAATCGATCACCGCCAGCTTGACCCCC
>JBKJTQ010000053.1:0-4557 GCA_046589895.1 Sphingomicrobium sp. | reverse complement strand
CGAGCGACAGGCGAGGCGCGATCGTCACCGTCTCACGGGCGCGTGCATAAGCGTCGAGCGCACGGCTGCGGCGTGGTTCCCCGGCAGCGCGGGCTTCGCGCGCAATCAGACCCGGGAGGAGATCGAGGAAGGCGGCGTAACGCTGGGCCTGCGCCTTTCCCGACAGCGCCGAAGCGAGCTTCGAGCGGCGCACATTGTCGGGATCGCCCTCGGCCATCATCGCCCGAGCTTCGGTCTCAAGCGTGGCGAGGTCGAGCGATGCGATCTGCAACGCGCGCCCTGGCGAACCTGCTGCGACGCGCACTAGTTCCGCAATATTCTCTTGTGGAATCAAACTATTAAGCAATGACGTCATGACGCTATCGTCAAGCCGATCGAAGTTGAGCCGACGACAGCGCGAGCGTATCGTGGGCAATAATTTGCCGGGCGCATGCGTGACGATCAGGAAGATCGTATTGGCCGGCGGCTCTTCCAGCATCTTGAGCACGGCATTGGCGGCCGAGGTCTCAAGATCATCGGCGGCGTCGATCACCACTGCGCGCCACGCGCTAAGCGAAGGAGTGACGCTGAGCATTTCGGCGAGGCCGCGAACCTGGTCGACGCTGATGTTGCGCGCCAGCCCGCCGGCCGGCCGCTCGAGCCGTTCGAGCAAGCGGAAATCGGGATGGCTCCCGGCGGCGAGGAAATGGCTAATCGGGTGTTCGGGGGGTACATCGAGCCCCTCCCCGCTGACCGGCCCCGCTGCATCAGCGAGGACGCGGCACGCGGCGGCGCGCGCGAAGCTTGCCTTGCCCACTCCGCGCGGTCCCGCGAGCAGCCAGGCATGGTGCAGGCGGCGATTGCGCCACGTGTCGCGGAATTGCCCCTCAGCGCGGTCTTGCCCGACGATCATGGCAACAAGTCACCTAGCGCATAGAGCAAGCGCGCGGTTACCGTTGCGGGCGAGCCGCTGGCATCGATCAATTTGACCCGCCCCGGCTCGTTCGCCGCGATCGAGCGGAAACCGGCGTCGACCGCGGCATGATAGGATGGCGGGCGCGATCCGATACGGTCACCCGCGCTGCCGTCGCGAACCCGCGCGCGCGCCACCCCCTCTGCCTCGTCGAGGCTCAGCACGAGGGTTCGGTCGGGGACGAAATCGAGGCTGCCGAAGCGGTGGAGGCCGCGCACCGCCTCAATCCCCAATCCGCCCGCCTCGCCTTGATAGGCGAGGCTGGAGTCGAGGAAGCGGTCGCTGAGCACCCATTGTCCGCGGTCGAGCGCGGGGCGGATCGTCTGGTCGATATGGTCGGAGCGCGCCGCCGCGAACAGCAAGGCTTCCGCGCGCGGATTCCAGCGGCTTTCTTCGCCCTGGAGCAACAGCGCGCGGATCGCCTCGGCGCCGGGACTGCCACCGGGTTCACGCGTGACCATCATCGACAGGCCGCGTCCTTCTAGCGCCGCGGCGAGCGCGGTGAGCTGGGTCGACTTGCCCGCCCCCTCGCCGCCTTCGAGACTGATGAACCGCCCGCGCGCCATCGCGGCTCAGGCCATGCCGAGCATTTGCTTGAGCCCGGTCCACAATCGGCCGAAAAAGCCCGCCTCGGCGACGGCTTCGGCGGCGACCAGCGGCATAACCTGCTCGCCGGTGTCGGGCGAGGTAACGATGAGGTCGGCGATATGCTGGCCCTTGGCGATCGGCGCCTTGACTGGTCCGGCATAGCGGATGTTCATCGCGGTCTTGCCGCCAAGCCCGGCGGGGAGCGTCACGGCGAGGTCGCGCGGGGCGATCAATGAGACTTCGCTGTCGCTACCCAATTGGACCTGCGCGGTTCCAACCTGGGCGCCGCTCTTGAACAAGGGCTTTGTTGCCCAGGCATTAAAGCCCCACTCCATCAGCCGCGTCGATTCGACGATCCGCTGGTTGAAGCTGGTCAACCCGGCAATCACCATCACCAGGCGGCGTCCATTCTGCTCGGCCGATCCAGTGAAGCCATAGCCCGCCTCCTCGGTGTGTCCGGTCTTCAACCCGTCGGCGCCCACGATCTTGCCGAGGATCGGATTGCGATTGCCCTGCGTAATGTCGGCCCCCGAACCCAAGGTCTTTCCCCAGGTGAAACTTGGCTGGCCGTAGAATTGCTTGTAGAGCTTGGGATGACGTTCGATCGATGCTTTGGCCAGCGTCGCGAGGTCGCGCGCGGTGACAAAAGTGCGCCCCTCGTCGGGCCAGCCGTTCGAATTGCCATATTGGCTATTGGTGAGCCCGAGCTGCTTGGCGAGCGCGTTCATTTGCCCCGCGAACGCCTGCTCGGTCCCAGCGATGCATTCGGCGAGCACGACAGAGGCGTCATTGCCCGACAAAGTGACAATACCGTGAAGCAGATTTTCGACACTTACCTGTTCGTTGACCGACAGGAACATCGTCGATCCCGCCTGCGGCCCATGCCATTGCCGCCAGGTCTCAGGGCGAACGGTGCATATTTTCGAGAGCGGTAACTGACCCTTGTCGATCAGTTCGAAGGCGACTTCGGTGGTCATCATCTTGGCCATCGACGCGGGCGGGATGCGGCGGTCTGGATCCTTCGACAGCAGCACCGCGCCCGACGAAAGGTCGATGAGATAGGCCACCGGCGCAGGGGTGTTGAATGGCGGCGGCGCAGCGGCGGCGCCCGCGGCGAGGCTAAGGGCAGCGGTTGAAGCGAACATGAAAGCACGAGTCATGGGCTTGGGATGTCTCCGCGTGTGATAAGTCGCCGCCGCTTCTATCGCCGCGCTGAGCGTCCGGCCAGCGAATTGACGCTCAGCGTCCGACGATCTCGTCGGCCAGCAGCCCGACCGCGAGCGCGTAGAAATTGGAGCAATTATAATCGAGGATCGAGCGATAATTGGTGCTCAGCAGATAAGCGGTGGCGTTGGGGCCGTCGGGTTCGATCAGGCTCAATTGCTCATTCTCCCCGATCCCGCGGGTCGATCCGATCGGGAACATCCCCAGCGCGCGCCATTCGCTGAGCGAGCGCCACTGGCTGTGACGCTTATAGACTTGCGGGCAGCGCGGCGCGATGAGCCGCGACACCACCGACTGGCGATTGAAACTGGATGGGACGCGCACCGGGATTCCCCAATGGACGTTGGGCTTCCACCCGGCCTCACGCAGATAATTGGCGATCGAGGCAAGCCCGTCGATTTCGCTGCCCCAGATATTGGCGCTCCCGTCGCCGTCGCCATCGACCGCGAGGCGGAGCACCGCCGAGGGCATGAATTGCGGATAGCCGGTGGCGCCCGCCCAACTGCCTTTGAGCCGATAGCGCGGGGTGCCGCGATCGAGCAGCTTCAGTGCGGCGATGAATTCGCTTTCGAACAATGCCCGGCGGCGGCCCTCATAAGCGAGAGTGGCGAGCGCGGGTAGCAGGTCGAACCCACCGGTGACGCTGCCATAGCTCGTTTCATGCCCGTAGATCGACATCAGTACCGAAGCCTCAACCCCGAAACGGCGCTCGACCGTGGCAAGCCGCGCGGCGTGGGCGCGGTAGCGCGCCTGCCCACGAGCGATCAGTGACGCATTGACATGCTGACGGCGATAGGGCGCGAACGGCGGATAGGCGTTGGGATTATTGACCCCACCGGGTTGCTCGCGGTCGAGGCTGATCACGCGGCGGTTGAGCGTCAGCCCCGGAATCGTCGCCGCGATCGTCGCCGTTCGCACGCCTTCGCGGCGGGCGCGATCGGCGAGGCGGAGCTTATAGGCTTCAAACCCCGTCGGCGCAGGCAGCGCGGCATATTGCGGAGAGACCGGAAGCCGCTGCGCAGCGAGCGGCGCGAGCGGATCGGTCTGGTTGAACCACGACCCGAGCAGCATCACCGTCGCCAACTTGGCCCAAAGCACCACGTCAAATTCCTCCCGCCGAGCGCAGCACGTTAGAAGGATCAACCGCTTGCGCCCATCATGGTTCACCGCGCGTGAAGCACAACCCGGCGATCCGACCCTAACCGGCCTTCAATGTTCGTTGAATGAACGACGCAATCCCCCGCTAAGAGCGCTTGCGCTCACATGCCCGCGCACAGTATCGCCGCGCCTGGGAGAGATGGCCGAGTGGTTTAAGGCAGCGGTCTTGAAAACCGCCGTGGGTGAAAGCTCACCGTGGGTTCGAATCCCACTCTCTCCGCCGCCCCTCTCACCGATCAGATCAGCCGCGATAGCTTTTCGGGAACAGGCGCTTGAGCGCGATCACCTTGGGGCGGTCGTTGGCGACGATGTAGCCCGCGTTGGGGTTCTTCTTCATATAATCCTGGTGATAGGCCTCCGCCGGAATGAAGCCGCGCAGGCTCTCGATCTTGGTCACGATCGGGCGTTCGAAGGTCCGCTGGGTGCGAAGCTGAGCGATGTAGGCGCGCGCCTGCCGCTGCTGCGCCGCCGAGGTCGGGAAGATCGCCGTGCGATATTGCGTGCCGTGGTCGGGGCCCTGGTAATTGAGGGTCGTCGGATCGGCGACGACCGAAAAATAGATGCGCAACAGGTCGCTGTAGCGGACGACGCGCGGATCATAGGTCACGCGCACCGCCTCGGCGTGCCCGCTGCCC
>JBKJTQ010000030.1:0-3928 GCA_046589895.1 Sphingomicrobium sp. | reverse complement strand
CGGCGCGCGCGACATCGCCGATGAACAGGATCATCGGGGTCGAATCCTGGAACGCGACATGGACCCCGCCGCTGGCATTGGTCGCGCCCGGTCCGCGAGTGACGAAGGCGACCCCGGGCCGTCCGGTCATCTTGCCGTCGGCGTCGGCCATATAAGCGACCCCGCCCTCCTGGCGGCACACAATGACGTCGATTTCGGGCACGTCGTGGAGCGCGTCGAGCACCGCGAGGAAGCTTTCGCCAGGCACGGTGAAGATGCGGTCGCAACCCTGGATGCGGAGCTGGTCGACGAGAATTTGTCCGCCGGTGCGAAGGGTGAGGGAAGTCATGAAAATGCGATGCCCAAAAGCTCCCTGTCCTGCAAGGGAGGAGGGGAGGTGGTGAGCGACGCGAACCCTGCTACTCTGGCGCTACCCGAGCATTGGAATGCACTGGCCATGTGGTTCAAAACGAAATCGTTCAGCAGCGCCGAACTCGAGCGGTTTCGCGCGCTGCAGCGCTTGTCTTTTTCGGTCCTCGTCGATGAAGCCAAACGGCTGGAGGCGGGGATGACGGAGAAAGAGGTCGCGCGCCGCCTCGTCAAAGCGTTTCGCAAGGCGGGCGCGGGGAGTTTTTTTCACTTGCCGGTAGTGCTGTTCGGCGAACGCACCGCGCTCCCCGGCGAATGGGGGATCGGCCATTTCTACCCCAAGTCGCGCGTGCTGCGCGAGGACGAGCCGGTGATTCTCGATGCGTCGCCGATCTTCGACGGTTATATGGTCGACACGAGCTTCTCCTTCGCGCTCGGCGACAATCCGCTCCACCGGGTGATGATGCGCAACCTCGGCGAATTCCGGCAATCGGTGCTTGACGCGGTTAATGCGGGAGAGCGGTTCAAGGCGATCGCCGACCGCGTCAACGCGCGTATCGCGGCGCTGGGTTACGAGCCGGTTCACGGCAAGCACCCCGGCAACGTGCTTGGCCACCGCGCGCTGAAATTGCCCAATTTCCCCTACGAGTGGCGCATCAAAGGGTTCGATGCGCTCTCGCTCGGCTGGTTCATTCTCAAGGGAAAGCTGGCCGAGACTGGGCTTGGCCGCCGCGCGCCAACGTGGAATACCTCCGCGCAATCCGATCATATTCCGCACGACGGTCTGTGGCTGGTCGAACCCCACGCCGGCAAGGACGGTGTCGGCGCGAAGTGGGAGGAGATTTTGGTGATTCAGAACGGCAAGGCCGCGTGGCTGGACGAGGATGTTCCGCATGTTCGGCAATGGGCGCTGGCGGCGGGGGGCGGCGATTATGGACCGGCCATGGTGGCCAACTAGGCGGAAAACGAACCTAGGACCGGGAGGAAGTATTCGTCGGGAACGGTGAAAACGCGGTCGAAGCTCTGGATGCGGAGCTGGTCGGCGAAGATTTGTCCGCCGGTGCGCTTAGTCATCGATCGCGCTCCAACTCGCTCACCCGACGCAACAGTTGACCCGCGTTTTGGTGCAGCTACGGTTTCGCAATGCTTGGCATCGGCAAAGACCATTGGGCGCAGAGTCGCCAACTCTTCGAGCATCAATTCGCAATCAGCGGGCAGGATTATCTTTATCGACGCTGGCAAAAAGGTCCTCCTATCCAAGTCACAGCGGCGGAGCGTCAACGCTTCATAGAGGACTATCGGCGGCGGCTACGCTACAGCACTTGGGGCATGATAGGCGGCCTTCTATTGTTCGGCGCTTTGGTGGTGGGGTGGACTGTCCAAAGCGGGGCCGAGCTACCCGAAACTCTGATGTATTTTGGGATCGCGGCGATTGCGCTGATAACCGTCGCCTACATTATGCGGGCTGGCTCGGCGCCAGCTCGTGAACTTAGCCGGCGTGCGGTGCAAGGGCAAGCGCGCTCCAGAGCCGAGATTAGGCGCATGATGCTTAACAGGATGACCTACAGGCAACTCGCAGGCGGCGCGTTTGCTGGCGTCCTATTGGTATTCAATGTTTCGGGAAAGTACGACATATTCGCGGGCTGGGGTCGCTTGTGGTTTGTGTTAGCTGGCGCGCTTGTCGCGCTTTTCGCCATTCAGTCATTCCGAAAATGGTATTTTGGGACGCAGGAAAGCGATGACTGGTCGTAGGCCATCAACGAGCTAAGCCTGATGGATCGCTTTCACTACTTGATAGGTCTCCAGCCCCTCCTTGCCGCCCTCTGACCCGAAGCCGCTGTCCTTGACCCCGCCGAAGGGGGCGTCGGCGGTCGAGATGGCGAAACTGTTGATGCCGACCATGCCGGCCTCGATTGCGTCGCCGAGGAGGTTCGCGCGGCGGCCGTTCTCGGTGAAGGCGAAGGCGGCGAGGCCGAAGGGAAGGCGATTGGCCTGTTCGATCGCTTCATCGAAGGTGGCGAATTTGGCGGTCACCGCGACTGGGCCGAACGGTTCCTCATTCATGATGTCGGCGGTCATGGGGACGTCGCCGAGCAAGGTCGGCTGGAAGAAGAAACCGGATTCGCCGCGATGGCCCCCGGCGAGCACGCGCGCGCCCTTGGCCTCGGCGTCGTTGACGAGTTTCTCGATCGCATCGGGGCGGCGAGCGTTGGCGAGCGGGCCCATCTTCGTCTCCGCCGCGAGGCCGTCTCCGGTATTCACTTTGGATGTGCGCTCAGCAAAACCCTTTAGGAAGGCATCGTAAATCCCCTCCTGGACGTAGAAGCGGGTCGGCGAGACGCACACTTGCCCGGCGTTGCGGAACTTCTGGGGCACGACCATGTCGAGCGTCTTGTCGAGGTCGCAATCGTCGAACACCAGCACTGGCGCGTGGCCGCCGAGCTCCAAGGTGATGCGCTTCATATTGTCGGCGGCGAGCTTCATGAGATGCTTGCCGACCGGGACCGAGCCGGTGAAGCTGACCTTGCGAATCGTCTTGGAGGCGATGAGCGTGGTCGAGACGAGATTGGCGTTGCCGTGGACGAGCTGCGCGACCCCCGCGGGGATTCCAGCGTCGGCCAGCGCGCGGAACAATTCGCTCGTGCAGCCCGGAGTTTCCTGCGGCGGGCGGCTGATCACCGGACAGCCCGCGGCGAGCGCGGCGGCGATCTTTTTCGCGAGCAGATAGATTGGGAAATTCCACGGCGTGAAGGTCGCGGTCGGGCCGACCGGCTGACGAATAACGATCGAGCGCTGGCCGGTCGGGCGAACCAGCGTGCGGCCATAGTCGCGCTTGATCTCGTCGGCGTACCAGCTGAACATCGATGCCGAACCGGTCACTTCGGCCTTGGCCTCGGCGAGCGGCTTGCCCTGTTCCTGGGTGAGGATCGCGGCGATATGATCGGCGCGTTCGATCAACAGCGCAGCCGCCTTGTGGAGGATCGCGGCGCGTTTCTCGACCTCGGTCGATCGCCACAACGGCCACGCCCGCTCGGCGGCGGCGAGCGCTTCCTCGAGGTCGGCTTTCGAAGCGAGCGGGACATCGGCGATGCCCGATCCGCTGACGGGATTGATGACGGTATGGGCATCGCGGCCTTCGCCGCTTTTCCAATTGCCGTC
The DNA here is from genome assembly GCA_046589895.1 of Sphingomicrobium sp. Taxonomy (GTDB): domain Bacteria; phylum Pseudomonadota; class Alphaproteobacteria; order Sphingomonadales; family Sphingomonadaceae; genus Sphingomicrobium. The sequence goes on along the minus strand of JBKJTQ010000030.1, from coordinate 421 downwards.
GATGAATAGTTTCAGGTCTGCGTCGTAGCTCATGGGCGAGAGATAGGCGCGACGGCGCCCCGCGCCAACCCCGGCTTGAGTTGCCTATCGCTACTCGCTACGTCGATCCGCGAGAAGGAGACATTCGCATGACCAAATCCGAACTGGCCACCAAGATGAACGAAGCTGGGGCATGGCTCCCGGGCAAGACTGTCAAGCTCGACTTTGGCGACGCCGGGACGGTGATGCTCGACGGCAAGGCCGAGGCGGTCAGCGAGGGCGGCGGCGATGCCGACACGACGATCAAGGTCGCGTGGGACGACTGGCAGGCGATGACCGACGGCACGCTGGACGGGATGACCGCGTTCATGACCGGCAAGCTGAAGGTCGAGGGCGACATGTCGAACGCGATGCAGTTGCAGGGCCTGCTGTCGAAGCTGCG
>JBKJTQ010000222.1:0-6545 GCA_046589895.1 Sphingomicrobium sp. | reverse complement strand
CTCATTGATCAAGCGTCGCTTGAGCCATTTGAACATCAATACACCCGCGCCTTGGGTTTGATGTAGGCGATGTCGTCGGTGAGTGTGTACTCATGCACCGGGCGGTAGTCGATCTTGACCGCGCCGCCCGTCCCGCCCCAGCCGTCGAAGGTCGCAATGCTGTGCTTCATCCAGCCGGCATCGTCGCGGCCCGGGAAATCCTCGTGCATGTGTGCGCCGCGGCTTTCCTTGCGGTTGGCGGCGCAATGCATCGTGACCACCGCCTGGCCGAGCATATTGTCGAGCTCGAGCGTCTCGATCAAATCGCTGTTCCAGATCAGGCTGCGGTCGGTGACGCGGACATCGGCCATCAATTTGTAGATTTTGTCGATCTTGGTGACGCCGTCGTCGAGCGTGCTTGTCGTGCGGAACACCGCGCAATCGGCCTGCATCGTGCGCTGCATCTGGTCGCGGATCGCGGCGGTCGAGTTGCCGCCCTTTGCGTGGCGGAACTTGTCGAGCCGTTCGAGCGCGATCTTGCCCGATTCCTTGGTCAGCGCCGGCTGCGCCGCACCCGGCGTAATCACCTCGGCGAGGCGCAGCCCCGCCGCGCGCCCGAACACTACCAAATCGATCAGGCTGTTAGAGCCCAGGCGGTTGGCGCCATGGACCGAGACGCACGCCGCCTCACCGACCGCGAACAGGCCGGGGACGACATAGTCGGGATCGCCGTCCTTGAGCGTGACAACCTCGCCATGATAATTGGTCGGGATTCCGCCCATGTTGTAATGGACCGTCGGGGTCACCGGGATCGGCTGGCGGGTCAAATCGACGTTGGCGAAGATTTTCGCGGTTTCCGAAATGCCCGGCAAGCGTTCGGCGAGGATTTTGGGGTCGATATGGTCGAGGTGAAGGAAGATATGGTCCTTATGCTCGCCGACACCGCGGCCTTCACGAATCTCCATCGCCATTGAGCGTGACACGACATCGCGCGAAGCCAAATCTTTCGCGCTCGGGGCATAGCGCTCCATGAAGCGTTCGCCTTCGGAGTTGGTGAGGTAGCCGCCCTCGCCACGCGCGCCTTCGGTGATCAGCACTCCCGCACCGTAAATCCCCGTCGGATGGAATTGGACGAACTCCATATCCTGCAACGGCAGACCGGCGCGGAGCACCATCGCATTGCCGTCGCCAGTGCAGGTGTGCGCCGACGTCGACGAGAAATAGGACTTTCCGTAACCGCCGGTTGCCAGCACCACCGCCTGCGCGCGGAAGCGGTGGATCGATCCGTCGTCGAGACACAAAGCGATCACCCCATGGCACACGCCGTCTTCCATGATCAGGTCGAGCGCGAAATATTCGATGAAGAAATCGGCGTCATACTTCAGGCTCTGCTGGTAGAGTGTGTGGAGCATGGCGTGGCCGGTGCGGTCGGCGGCGGCGCAGGTGCGCTGCGCGGCGGGGCCTTCGCCCATATTCTGGGTCATTCCGCCGAACGCGCGCTGGTAGATTTTGCCTTCATCGGTGCGGCTGAACGGTAAGCCCGCATGCTCGAGTTCATAGACTGCGGCGGGCGCCTCACGGCACAGATACTCGATCGCATCCTGGTCGCCGAGCCAGTCGCTTCCCTTGACCGTGTCGTACATGTGCCAGGTCCAGTGATCGGGCCCCATATTGCCAAGGCTGGCGGCGATCCCGCCCTGCGCCGCGACGGTGTGGCTGCGGGTCGGGAAGACCTTGGTTATGCACGCCGTCTTGAGGCCCTTTTCGGCCGCGCCCATCGTTGCGCGCAACCCCGATCCGCCAGCACCGACGACGACGACATCATAGACATGGTCGATGATCTTGTAAGCGGTCATCTAGGCGGCTCCGAAGGCGATCTTGGCGAGCGCGAACAGGCTCAACGCCGCTCCGGCGATCGCCAACATGCTAAGTGCGTAATGGGTGGCGATGCGATTGCCCTCGGTATGGACATAATCGTCGACCACGACCTTCATTCCATCGAGGCCGTGCTTGAACGATGCGATCACTAACAGCGCCATCGGCACCGCGCCGGCCGGGGCGCGCAACCATTCGACGAGCGTGGCGCGGTCGAGCGCGGGAAGCATCATGAAGGAGAAGATCAGCCACAGCGACAGCAGCACGAGCACCACGCTGGCGAAGCGTTCCTCGATCCAGTGGCCGCCGCCATGCCCCGCGGGCCCGAGCCCGCGCACCTTGCCGAGCGGGGTCGCGCTCTTGCCCATGCTCATCGATTGACTCCCACAAGGATGAACCAGGTCGCGGCGGTCGCGAACAGCGACGAGGCGATGGTCAGCACGGCAAACAATCTGTTGGTCTTGAGCTCATAGCCCGCGCCCATGTCCATGAATAAATGGCGCAGTCCCGAAAAGAAATGCTGCCAGAAGGCCCAGGTCAACCCGATCATCACGACGAAGCCTAGCGGATGGGTCGCGAGCATGACGAACTGCTCATAGGCCGGCGCGCCACTGGCCAGCGCGAGCAGCCACCACGTCAGCAACGCCAGCCCCGCGATGGTCAGCGCGCTGCCGGTGACCCGGTGAAGGATCGAAACCAGCATGTGCGGGCCCCATTTCCAGATCGTGAGATGCGGCGACAGCGGTCGCGTAGTTGGTGCGGTCATGGATCCTCGACGCTGAAAAAGGAAAAGCGCTGTCCACCTAGGTGCCAATCGGGGCAGTGGCAAGATTGAGAGCGCGGCAAGATTGGTGGCACAACTAACTCGCCCTTAACCCTTTTGGCGCCATGGCCGGAACACGAACTTGAAATGAGTGGGACAGACGATGGCTAGCGTGGTTCAGGGTAGGAATGGCGATTATGACCTTGCCCGGGGTCTTCGGCTTTACGACATCAATGGCGACTTGCCCGAACGCGCGCGCGAATTGTGGGCCGTGATCAAGGACGACGGGGTCGAGATGGCGCGCGAATTCTGGCGCCGCTACGCCCAGTCGCCCGAAGTGCGCGACCCAATCGACGCCGCCAAGATCGAATCCCTCGCGGCGCGCATCCTCCCCTACACCACCAACAAGTTCGAGCGGATCGCCAGCCCCGAATGGACCCAGCAGGCGCGCGATTATGTCGAGCGGGCGCTTGGCTCGGGGCTGACGCTGTCGACGCTGCTCGCCGGGGTCAGCGCCCAGACCGAATCCGGCTTCGTCGCGCTTCGCCACAAGGTCAGCGACGAGACTGCGCTGATCGATTTTGCGCGGACCCTGTCCGACCTTCAGGCGATCGAGGTCGACGCCTTCATCCACCACGCGATTTCGATCAACCGCTCCGAAAGCGAACAGGAGCAGGGCCGTCAGGCCGCAACCTTCAACCAGAAAATGCTCGGGGTCGTGCAGAACTTTACGAGTGAGAGCGAACAGCTACGCGCTCAGGCGACTTCAACCTCGTCGTCGGCGCGCGGGATGCTTGGCAAGACCAGCGAAGTCGCCGCCGCCGCCGAACAATCGGCGATCGCGATGCGCGAGGCGGCGCAGACCGCCGCCGGGCTGATCCGCGCGATCGAGGACGCCCGCTCCGAAGTCGAAGTCGCCTCCGATGTCGCGACCCGTGCTAGCGGGCAGGCCAGTGAGGCGGTCAAGGTCAGCCAGGCGCTGTCAAACCATGTCGAGGCGATCGAATCGATCCTCGGGCTGATCCGCGACATCGCCGGGCAGACCAATTTGCTCGCGCTCAACGCGACGATCGAGGCCGCGCGCGCCGGGGATGCCGGGCGCGGGTTTGCGGTGGTCGCGCAGGAAGTCAAATCGCTTGCCAGCCAGACCGCGCGCGCGACCGATGACATCACCGCCAAGATCACCGCAATCCAGCAGGCCACGCGACAGACGGTCGAGGCCAACGACTCGATTCAATCGACCGTCGGGGAAGTCCAGACATCGGCCGACCGCATCCGCCAGGCAATGGAGTTGCAGGCCCAGACGGTGACGATGATCACGGCCGCCGTGGATGAAACGGCGCTGGCCGCCGATTCGATGAGCTCGACCATCGCGGCGATCCGCTCCGACACCGAAAATGTCGCGCGTGACATCGACGGGGTCGAACAGGGCTTCGGCCGCTTCAGCCACCAGATAGCCGAGTTCAAGGCCACGACCAGCGAGTTCCTCTCGAAATTCGCCGCCTGACGCGAACCATGCAGTCATCGCGAGCGTAGCGAAGCAATCCAGCTCGTGATGCTGGATTGCCGCACCGCCTTTGGCAGCTCGCCATGACGATGAGCCTAGGCTAGTCGGCGGGTCATGAATATCTTGCTCACCGGCGCCAGCCGCCGCATCGGCGCCGCGACCCGTGATCACCTTCTCAGCTCGGGGCACCGCGTCGCCGGCCATTCGACCAAGGGGGAAGACGGCCTGATCGCCGCCGACTTCACCGACCCCGCCGCGCCTCGCGCATTGTGGGACGCGGCACTCGCCGAGCTCGGCGCCATCGACGTGCTGGTCAACAATGCCGGAGTGTTCGAGGCGATCGGCGAAGATGCCGCCGACGACGACTGGCACGCTGCATGGCGCCGAACGCTGACAATCAACCTGCAGGCCAGCGCCGACCTCAGCCGCCTCGCCCTTGCCCATTTCCGCACCCGCGGCGGCGGGCGGATCGTCAATGTCGCGAGCCGCGCCGCCTATCGCGGCGACAGCCCCCAGCATTGGCATTATGCCGCGTCGAAGGCAGGAATGATCGCCATGACCAAAAGCATGGCCAGAGGCTATGCGCGCGAAAATGTCCTCGCCTTCGCGGTCTGCCCGGGCTTCACTTTGACCGGGATGGCCGAGGAGTATCTCGGCTCGCGCGGCGGCGAGAAGCTCCTCGCCGACATCCCGCTCGGCCGGGTCGCCGAGGCGGGCGAAATCGCCGAAACGATCCGCTGGCTCGCGATCGACGCCCCGCCCTCGGCGGCCGGCGCGGTGATCGATGTCAACGGAGCAAGCTATGTTCGCTAGGGTCGCGCTGTTCGCCTTGCTCGTCGCGGGGAACGCTTCGGTCGCGGCCAAGCCTACGCCCGTTTCCCCCGCCAGTCTCGCCACGGCCTGCGCGGGTCGCGACGGCTGGAACGACCCCGCCCCGCCGGTCCGGATCCACGGCACCACCTACTACGTCGGCACGTGCGGAATCACCGTCCTGCTCGTCACCTCGCGCAAGGGCCATGTCCTGATCGATGCCGCGACCGCCGAGGCGACCCCCGCGATCGTCGCCAATATCAAGGGTCTCGGTTTCCGGCTGCGCGACATCAAATGGATCGTCAACAGCCACGAACATGTCGATCATGCCGGCGGGCTCGCGGCGATGAAGCGGCTCACCGGCGCCCGGGTTGCCGCTCGCGCTCCGGCGGTGCCAATGCTGATTCGCGGCGAGACCGACCCCGACGACCCGCAATCGGGAACGCTCGACGATTTTCCCCCGGTCAAGATCGACCGCGTCATCGCCGAAGGCGAACGCGTCGAGGTCGGCGGCCTCGCGCTCACCGCGCACGCTACGGCAGGGCACACAAAGGGTAGTACCAGCTGGAGTTGGCGATCGTGCGAAGGCACAGCCTGTCTGACGATTCTCTACGCCGATAGCCTCACCGCGGTGTCGCGCGCCGATTACCGTTTCGCCGATCATCCCGCGCTGGTCGCGACCTTCCGCGCCACCTTCGCCAAGGTCGCGTCGCTGCCGTGCGACCTGCTCCTCACCCCGCACCCGGACGCGAGCAATTTGTTCGGCCGCCTGGCCGGAAAGGCCCTCCTCGCCGACCCGAGCGCGTGCCGCACCTATTCCGCCACCGCCGCCACCCTGCTCGACCAGCGTCTCGCCAAGGAGGCCAAGAAATGAGCTGGCGCGTCACTTTGCCCTGCACCCGCGCCGAGGCCGAGGCGCTGCCCGACAGCGACGAACTCTTCCCTTTCGCCGAAGCACCTCCGGTGATCGTCGCCGACGAGCCTGACCCGCACGCCCCCGACGACTGGCGGATCCACGCTTACTTCGCCGACAGTCCGTCGAACGAGGACCTCACCGCGCTGCGCACGCTCGCCGCCGGAACGGCCATCGAGATCGACCGGCTCGGCGAGGATGATTGGGTGACGATGAGCCAGGCCGGACTCGAGCCGATCCGCGCCGGGCGCTTTTTCGTCCATACCCCGACCCACCGCGCTTCGGTCCCCGAGGGCGCCACCGCTTATGAAATCGACGCCGGGCTCGCCTTCGGCACCGGGCATCACGCGACGACGGCGGGGTGCCTCGCCGCGCTCGACCGGCTCGAAAGGTCAGGCAGGAGTTTCACCAATTTGGCCGACATCGGCACCGGCACCGGCCTGCTCGCCTTCGCCGCGCTGTCGCTCTGGCCGCAAGCCAAGGCGATCGCCACCGACATCGACCCGATCAGCATCGACGTCACCCAGGACAACGCCCGCATCAACGGCGTCAAGATCGGCCACGCCCCCGGCGAACTCCTGCTCGCGGTCGCCGACGGCATGGACCACGAAATCCTCACCGCCCGCGCGCCCTTCGACCTGCTCATCGCCAACATTCTTGCGGGACCGCTGGTCGAGCTGGCCCCCAGCTTCGCCGCC
>JBKJTQ010000174.1:0-9357 GCA_046589895.1 Sphingomicrobium sp. | reverse complement strand
TCCGGCGCTGACCCGTTCGATCGTCGCGCCGACGGCCTGGAGTTTTTCTTCCAGCCGCTCATAGCCCCGATCAAGGTGATAAACCCGCAGCACTTCGGTTTCGCCCTCAGCGCACAGGCCGGCGAGGATCAGGCTCATCGACGCGCGCAGGTCGGTCGCCATGACCTGCGCCCCGTTCATGCCCGCGACGCCGTGGACGATCGCCGAGCGTCCGCGCACGTCGATCTCGGCGCCCATCCGGCGCAGTTCGGGGACATGCATATATCGATTCTCGAAGATCGTTTCCTCCAGGAAGCTCTCACCCGGCGCCATGCACATCATTGCCGTGAATTGCGCTTGCATGTCGGTCGGAAAGCCGGGGTAGGGAGCGGTCGAGATGGCGAGCGGCCTCAACGGCTTGTCGGCGGTGACCCTGATCCCCGTTTCAGTGAATTCGACCACCAGCCCAGCGGCGGCGAGCGCGTTGGTGATCGCGAGCATGTCGTGCGGGCGCGCTCCGACGAGCTCGATCGAGCCCCCGGTGATTCCCGCGGCGCAGGCATAGCTCCCCGCCTCGATGCGGTCGGGCATCACGTCATAGGTACAGCCATTGAGCCCCTCGACTCCGTCGATCGTGAGATGCGAAGTGCCGATGCCGTCGATCCTGCCACCCATCGCGACGAGCAGATTGCACAGGTCGACGATTTCGGGCTCGCGTGCGGCGTTGAACAATTGGCTTTGGCCGGTGGCGAGGACCGCCGCCATCAGCGCATTTTCGGTCGCCCCGACCGAGACCACGGGGAAGCTGTATTCGCCTCCGCTAAGGCGGCCCTTGGGCGCGCTCGCCTTGACGTAGCCCGCAGCGAGTTCGATTTCGGCGCCGAGCGCTTGCAAGACCTGCAGGTGAAGGTCGATCGGGCGGTCGCCGATCGCGCACCCGCCGGGCAGCGAGACGGTCGCTTCGCCCGCCCGCGCGAGCATCGGCCCGAGCACCAGGATCGAGGCACGCATCTTGCGCACCATGTCATAGGGCGCGACGGTCGAGGTGATTTCGCGTGCGCTCAAGGTCATGCGGCGCCCATATTCGCCTTGTCTGACCCCCGCGACCTTGGTCGAAGCGCCGAGCCCGTTGAGCAAATGCGAGAAGTTATCGACATCGGCGAGGCGAGGAAGATTGCCCAGGGTGAGCTTGCCGGCGGTGAGCAAAGCGCACGGCAACAGCGTCAGCGCGCTGTTTTTGGCGCCCGAAATGGGAATGCGACCCTCAAGGCGCTTGCCGCCGGTGATGTGAATGGAGTCCATGACGCGCTTTAGCGCCTTCTTTCGGCCCCGCAAGGCAAGGGGAAAGCTTAGGCTTTTTCGAGCGTGCACTGAAGCGGGTGCTGATTCTCGCGCGCGAAGTCGATCACCAGGCTGACCTTGGTCTCGGCGACTTCATAGGTGAATATGCCGCACACCGCGAGGCCGTTCTGATGGACCTGGAGCATCGTCCGGGTCGCATCCTCAATACTCATCGAGAAGTATTGCTGGAGCACGAGGACGACGAATTCCATCGGCGTATAATCGTCGTTGAGCATCAGCACTTTATAATTGCTCGGCTTTTTGGTGCGTGGTCGGGTGCGCGTGACGACGCCGGTCTCGATCTCATCGAGCCCGTCACCGCGTCCGGGCTCGTCGGAGCCCATGAGAATCGGCAAGCTGTTCATTGGCCGCCCAAGATATGGCATCGTTCGGATTCGCCGCAAGATGCCTTGGAGGACAAATACGAAACGGCCGCCTCCCGACAGGAAGGCGGCCGCCCGTTGAGCCGTAACCCCAGGAGGGGAGGTTAGGCCACAAGCTCGTTGACGCGCTCGGCATTGACGCTGGCGCGGTTCGAGATTGGCTGGATCGCTTCGCCGGCCAGCTTGACCATCTGTTCGGCCAGCTTCGAGCTTTCCGAGACCATACGGTCGAACGACGAACGCACCAGTTCCGACTGAAGCTGGAAATATTCGGTCGGCGACTTGGCGTCGGCGAGCGTCTTGATCGCTTCCGAGGCATGCTCGAACCCGGTGCGGCTGGACGCGATCACGTCCTGGCCGATCGACTTGGCACCCGCGGCGGCAATCCGGCCGGCTTCGGCAATCGCTTCGACGTTGGCCTTGGCAAGTTCGGTCAGCTCTTCGCTCGCGTGACGCGACTTGGAGACGAGGTCCTGGCTGCGCGCGCCGGCATCGGCGAACAGGCCCTGGAACTTGTCGCTGCCGGGAAGCTGGAAGCCGGCGAACAACTGGGTGAAATCATTGGTCATGGTGGAGGTCCTTTCGATCTGGGTCGCGGCGCCAGTGGCGGCCGCCTTGGTGATGCGGCGCGCACTGGTCGCGGCGCGGACATTGTTCTTCTTGACGGCCTTGACGGCCTTGGCGGTGACCTTGCGGGCACGCCGAGCGCGCACGGCGTTCTTGGCCTTGGCCTTGGCGACGGGCTTCGACGCGGGCTTGGCGGCAGCCGCGTCGAGCGTGGCGGCGACTGCCTTGGCGGGTGCCTTCACCGCCTCGACGGCGGCGATATTCTGTTCGGTCTTGGTTTCATCAACCATCTTTGATCTCCTATGCTGCAGTGCACAATAAACGAGAAAGCCGAAAGTTTCAAGGATTATTGTGCGATGCAACATAAGACGGATTCGCCTGCCTTGACGGACGGCCCTCAGGCAAGGCATTTGCGCTCATGGCCGACCCGACCGCACCGCATGTTCCGAGCCGCCGTCGCGGCCTCCTTATCGTCCTTTCCTCGCCCTCGGGGGCGGGCAAGACGACGATCAGCCGCATGCTCCTTGACGCCGATCCGGGGATCACCATGTCGATTTCGGCGACAACCCGGCCCAAGCGCCCGGGCGAGGTCGACGACGTCCATTATCACTTCGTCGATGACGCCGGGTTCAAGGCGCTGATCGATGACGGCGAGCTCGCCGAATGGGCTTATGTTTTCGACCATCGCTACGGCACGCCGAAAGCGCCGATCAAGGCCGCGCTCAAGTCGGGCAGCGACATCTTGTTCGACATCGACTGGCAGGGCACACAACAACTCGAAGCGGGAATGGGTGAAGACCTTGTCAGCATCTTCATCCTGCCGCCGTCGATGGCCGAACTCAACCGCCGCCTGCATTCGCGCGCGACGGACAGCGACGAGGTGATCGCCGATCGCATGCGTCGCGCCGCGAGCGAGATCGGGCATTGGGCCGAATATGATTATGTCCTGATCAACGAAAATATGGATCGCTGCCTTGAAGATTTGAAGGCGATCGTCGCCGCCGAACGGCTCAAGCGTACCCGCCAGCCGGGTCTCGTCGCGTTCGTCCGCGAACTGGTTGAGCGGCCTTAACGGAGCAGGGTCATGAAGCGCGCCGCCGCCTCAAAATCCTGGCGGCGGTTGGCTAGCGCAGCGACGGCCTCGTCGTCGGCGCCCCATTCGTCGATCTGCCTGCGGTCATCGACGGTGACCGCATCCCATGCGGTGTCGAGATCAATCGCTTGTTCGAGCAAGGCGAGCGCCGCAACCAGCGAGCCGCCGATAGTGACAATTGGCGACAGCGCGGCAAGCTCGAACGGCGTAACGGGCGCCAGCGCGGCGGCGAGCTTCGCGACGGTGACGGGCGGCTGCGGGACGTGGATGATCCCGGTGGTGATTACGAACTGGACGTTGAACCGGCGCCGGGCCCAATCCAGCAACGGATCCCATGCCGCGGCCTGCGCAGCGACCAATTTTGGCGGGTGGCCGGCGCGATAACACAGGAGATCGGCCTCGGCGTAACGCGCGAGCTCGTCGGCAAATACCTGCGGCCTGGGCGCGACATGATCGAGCGCGGCGTTGGCGAGCCCGGTCAGCGGCATATCGCGCGGGTCGATGTCATCGCCGCAAGCGCGCCATTCCTCCGCGATCGCTTCGGCCAGCGGGCGCGCGCCTGCCACCAGAGTCGCGCGCGCTGGGGTCTTCAATGGGCGCGCGTCGAGCAGGATCGACCAGCCGCCGTCTCGCCCGGCAAGCGCAACCTCTTTCCAGAACCGCTTCACGGCTGGCGCCAGAGCCGCCGCAGGAGGATCGGGAGGATGGCGAGACTGAGCAGTCCGAGCGCGACCAGCACGATCCCGGCTTCGCGATATCCGCCGGGGCGAACCGTATCGCTGAACCCGACCACCAGCCCACCCAAAGCGAGCACGGTGGCGCTCAGACGCACCAGCATCAGCGCAGCAAATCGCCGTTTCCACATCGCTTCGTCATTCATCGCGAGTCTGTCCATTTGTATGCCAGTGCGACGATGTCGGCAGGCGCGTCGGCGACGTCATGCGCTCCCATCGCGATCATCTCGTCATGGTCGTGATAGCCCCAGCCCACCCCGATCGCGCCGCAGCCCGCGGCACGCGCGCAGCCCATGTCCCAGCCGGTGTCGCCGATGAACACGCTATGCTGGGGCAGCGCGCCCGCCGCGGCCATCGCCGCCAGCGCCATCGCCGGGTGCGGCTTGGACGGGTTGCGATCGGCGGTCTGGAGCGTGACGAAACGGTCCTTAATGCCATGCGCCTCAAGGCAATGGCGCAGCCCGCGCTCGCTCTTGCCGGTCGCGATGCCGAGCAGCCAACCGTCGGAGGTCAGTTCGTCGAGGAGGTCGACGATGCCATCGAACAGGGGCTCCTCGACCTCGCCCGCGCCGCGCATCGCGATGAAAGCGTCCTTGTAGGTCGCGCTCAGCGCGGCATGGTCGGCATCGGGGATGAGCGACGCCATCGCCTCATCGAGACTGAGCCCGATAACCTTGCGCGTGACGTTTTGCGGGGGGCAAGCGAGGCCATGCGTGGCGAATGCTGTGCGTAGCGCGCGGTGGATCGTCGCGCTGCTATCGACCAACGTCCCGTCGCAATCAAAAATCGCCAGCCGGGTCATTTTTTGCGCGGTGGAGAGCGCTTGTTGGCGAGTGCCTTGCCCGGCGCCGAGCCGCGCGGTTTTTCCCCGGGTTTCAGCGCGCGTTTCTTGAGCGGGGGCAGGTCGGTTGGCACCCCGCGCGAGCGCCGTTCGCCCTTGCGCGCCTTGCGCGCGGTCTTGGCGGCGGCGGCGACGCGCTTAGCCTTGGTCTCGGGGGACTTGGCGGGGTCGGGATTGTCGAGCGGGAGCATGTCCCCGGCAAGCTGTTCGAAGCCGAGCGTGGCGAGCGTCTCGGCGAAATGCGCGGGAAGCTCGGCCATATGGTCGATCGGTTTGCCGTCGGTCCCGTCAACCCTCAGCCGCCGCGCGTGGAGGTGCATCTTGCGGCTGATTCCGCCGGTCAGGAACGCCGCCGCGCCGCCATATTTGGCGTCGCCGACGATCGGGTGCCCGATCGCCGCCATATGCACGCGAAGCTGGTGCGTGCGCCCGGTCATCGGCTGGAGCTCGACCCAAGTCGCGCGATTGCCCGCGCGGTCTATCTGGCGATAACGGGTGCGCGCGGGGAGCCCGTCCTTCTCGTCGACCTGCATCTTCTCGCCCCCCGATCCGGGCTGCTTGGCGAGTGGGGCGTCGATCACCCCTTCCTGAACCGAGGGCACACCGATCACCAGCGCCCAATAGACCTTGCGCGCGGTGCGCCCCGAAAAGGCCTTGGCGAAATGCCCCGCCGCACGGGCGGTCCGCGCCACCAGCAGCACCCCGCTGGTATCTTTGTCGAGACGGTGGACGAGCTTGGGGCGCTGGCCCTGTTCGTCGGCGAGTCCCTCGAGCAAACGGTCGAGATGCTGGACGGTCTTGGTCCCGCCCTGCGTCGCGAGCCCGGGGGGCTTGTTGAGCATGATCCAGTCGCGGCCGCGCGCCAGCACCATGTCCTGGACGTAATGCGTCTCGTCTTCGGTGAGCGGCTCGATCGCGCGCAGTCGGCCTTCCGGCCCTTCGGCGGGCGAGGCTTCGGCGGGGGGCAGGCGCAGTACCTGGCCGGTGGCGACGCGGTCACCCGGCGCGACGCGCTGGCCGTCGACTTTGAGCAGTCCGGTCCGTGCCCAGCGCGAGACGAGATTGAAGCTGATCTCGGGCAAGTGCCGCTTGAACCAGCGGTCGAGGCGGATGCCGTCATCATCCGCGGCGACGACAAAGCTCCGGAAATTGTCGGGAGGGGTGGCCATGGGCGTGCCCTTAGCCCGAAGTGCCCGAATCCGCCATCGCCCAAAAGTCGAAGGTCTGTCGCTGAAGCGCAGCGATGAACGCCGCTGCGTTCGGCCCTTCCCACGGACCGTCATAACGATGTGTCGCTGCCCCGCCCCCGACCCACCAGCCCTGGCCGGGAAGCCCGTCGGACTGGCGCACGACGAGCACCGCAAGCTCGGGCTCGCCGCGCGTTTCGGACTCGGCATCGACCGCGGCGAGCGTTTTGCACACGCTCCGCATCTTGGGCCGCGAAAAACCGTGGCCGAGCTGTGCGAGCAATTCGGAATAGGTCAGCGGATGGCCGGCAATGGCAGCAGCGACGAGGTGGGCGCGAACTTCGACCGGGTCCGAGATGCTCACGAAACCGGGCCGTTCAGCCTGCCGGCTGCTCGGCGACCGGGGTCAGCTCGAACACCTGCAATTTGGTCCCGTCCTGAGGGAAAGGGATCACCAGCCGCCACACGAACGGCGCGATGCGTTCGAACACCCCCGCCACGTCGCGCCGCGGATCATCGCCATAAGCGCGGGCTTCATCCTCATTGCCGAGCGCGAGACTGCCAAGGAAGATTAGGCGGGTCGGGACCTGATCCAGCCACAATCGTCCGGCGGGACGTTGGCTCCCGGTCTGCTTGACGATCGTGAACAAATCGCCCTCAAGGTCGATGTAGCAGAAGAAGGGCTTGAATTTTTCGAACGCGGGGCCGCGCTTGGACGAACGCCCGAGGGTGATCACGCGGCAGCTATATGATCCGGGAGTCGGTGCGGGGCGCGCCAAAGCGGCGTCGCTGACGAGCAACTTGCCCTCGGTGCGGACCTCGCCGCGGAATCCTCGCTCGCGGGCTTCGGTGAGCCCCGACTGCCAGGCGAGCACAGTACGATTGATCCGGTTGCGGTCGGCATTGCTGGCCACCGCGGTCCATCCGTCGCTCTTGGGAGCGACCGCAATGACCGATGAGCCCGCTGGCGCAACTTGCTTCGTGGGAATGCAGCCGCTGGTGAGCAGGCCGAGGCCGGCGAGCGAGGCGGCGCGGATTCGAATCTGCATTTTCCACTCCCCCTTTCAACAGAAATCTTTGTCGTCGGCAGCGATACAACCTGTTTCAACGCGCGCAACGCAATTGCGGGTTCCGGGCCGCGATTGACTTGTTCGATATTGGGATTAGCGACCCGCCGATGAACGCTTCAGTGCCAATCTCCCGCAGCGACCGGCATCGCGCGCGCATCGGGCTATTTTGCGGGCTGGGCGCTTATGCCGCGTGGGGCGTGCTTCCGATCTATTTCAAGGCCCTGGCCGCGATCTCGCCGATCCTGATCGTGGCGCACCGCATCGTCTGGTCGCTGGTCGCGCTAGCAGTGCTGGTGACCTTGCTCAAAGGCTGGCCCGCGGTGCGCGCCGCCGCGCGCAACCGCAAGGTGCTGGCCACGCTGGCGCTCACCGCGATGCTGATCGCGGTCAATTGGCTGATCTATGTCTATGCGATCAATTCGGGGCATGTCTTGGCCGGAAGCCTCGGCTATTATCTCAACCCGCTCGCCAACATATTGCTTGGGCGTTTTTTTCTTGGTGAGCATTTGTTGAAGCGTCAGTGGGCGGCGGTGGCGATTGCGGCGGCGGGAGTGGCGGTTCTCGCGACCGGTGCGCTCGACACATTGTGGCTCAGCCTCATGCTTTGCTTCAGCTTCGCCACCTACGGGCTGTTGCGCAAGCAGGTCGCGGTCGATTCGATCAGCGGGCTGACGGTCGAGACGATCATCCTCGCGCCGATCGCGATCATCTACCTGCTGTTCGAGGTAAACCGCGGAAGCGCGATCTTCGGTCAGTCGGGAAGCGAGGTTGCCCTGCTAATTGGCGCCGGAATCATATCGACCACGCCGTTGCTGCTGTTCACCGAAGCCGCGCGGCGCTTGCCCTACGCGACCGTCGGCATGCTCCAGTTCATCGCCCCGACGGTGCAATTCCTGCTCGCGGTGCTGTTCTATGGCGAGCAGTTCACGCGCACCCACGCGGTCGCCTTCGCCGCGATCTGGATCGCGGTCGCGCTCTACATGTCGGGCATCCTCGCTCAGCGCCGCCTCAAAAGCTGAGCGGGACCACTTCGCGAACACCGTCGATCGCGCACAGCCTCGTGACGACCGCGGGCGGGACGTCGCCATCGACCGAGACCAAGGCAACCGCTTCACCCCCCGCCGCGCGGCGGCCCAGGTTGAAGGTTGCGATGTTAATCCCCGCCTCGCCGAGCGCGGTCCCTAATTTGCCGATAAACCCCGGGGCGTCGGTGTTGACGAGATAGATCATGCTGCCGTCAAGTTCAGCCTCGACCTCGACCCCGAAAATATCGACCAGCCGGGGCGCCTTGTTGCCGAACAAGGTGCCCGCGACGCAGCGGTCGCCCGATTTGGTCCCGACGCTGACCCGCAGCAGTGTATGATAATCGCCCTCGCGGTCGTGGCGAATTTCGGTCACGTCGAGCCCGCGTTGCTTGGCGAGGAACGGCGCATTGACCATGTTCACGGTTTGCGAATAGGTCCCCATCAACCCCGCCAATACCGCGCCGGTGATCGGCTTCTGGTTGAGCGACGCGGCGGCCCCCTCGACCTCGATCGCAATCCCCTTGACGTCGGTGCCGATGACCTGCCCGACCAGTTTCCCAAGCTTTTCGGCAAGCGCCATATAGGGCTTCAGGCGCGGCGCTTCCTCGGCGGTCAGGCTGGGCATGTTGATGGCGTTGGTGACCCCGCCCAACAACAGGAAATCGCTCATCTGCTCGGCCACCTGGATCGCGACATTGACCTGCGCTTCGCTGGTCGATGCCCCGAGATGCGGGGTGGAAATGAAGTTGGGGGTGCCGAACAACGGCGAGTCCTTTGCGGGCTCGGTGGCAAACACATCGAGCGCCGCGCCGCCGACCTGACCGCTGTCGAGCGCGTCCTTCAACGCGGTCTCATCGATCAGCCCGCCACGCGCGCAATTGACGATCCGGACGCCTTTCTTGCACTTCGCAATGTTTGTCGCAGATAAAATGTTGCGGGTCTGATCGGTGAGTGGCGTGTGAAGGGTGATGAAGTCGGCGCGCTTTAACAAATCGTCGAGTTCCGCCTTCTCGACGCCCATCTCGACCGCCCGCTCGGGAGTCAGGAACGGGTCGAACGCGACCACCTTCATCTTCAGTCCCAGAGCCCGGGCGGCGACGATCGAGCCGATGTTGCCGGCGCCGATTAGCCCCAGCG
>JBKJTQ010000282.1:0-5794 GCA_046589895.1 Sphingomicrobium sp. | reverse complement strand
CTACAATGGTGAAATCTATAATCACGCCGCGATGCGCACATTGCTCGAGGCGCAGGGCGGCGCGCCCGAGGGCGGATGGCGGGGCCATTCGGACACCGAGACGCTGATCGAATGCATCGCGCTATGGGGGCTCGAACGCACGCTGTCCGAAGCGGTAGGAATGTTCGCCCTTGCCTTGTGGGATCGTCGCGAGCGAAGGCTCCAGCTGGTGCGCGACCGCTTCGGCGAGAAGCCGCTTTATTATGGCTGGGCCGGGTGCGATTTCGTGTTCGCGTCGGAATTGAAGGCAATCCGCCTCCATCCCGAGTTCGACGCCACGATCGATCGCCGCGCGCTTCATTTATACGCGGCGCGGACGCATGTGCCCGCGCCGTGGTCAATTTATCGCGCTATTTTCAAGCTTAAGCCGGGCACGATCCTGACCATCCCGGTCAAGGCCGCCAACCAACCGCTGTCCACCCCGCCCAACGGTTCGGGCGACAGCGCACTCACGGTCAAGCGCTACTGGTCGTATCGCGAAGTGGTGCAAGCAGGGTTGGCCGATCCGATCGCGGATGAGGCCAAGGCGCTGGGCGCGGTCGAGGAAATGCTGGGTCAAGCGATCCGCGACCAGTTGGTAGCCGACGTGCCCGTAGGCGCCTTCCTGTCGGGCGGGATCGACAGTTCGCTGGTGGTGGCGCTGGGTCAAAAATATTCGAGCCGCCGGGTGCAAAGCTATTCGATCGGGTTCGACGTTCCCGGCTATAATGAAGCGCACCATGCCAGGGCGGTCGCGGCGCATCTCGGCACCGACCATCACGAACATGTTGTCACGGTCGACCAGGCGCGCGACGTCATCCCCTTGCTGCCCGCCATCTATGATGAGCCGTTCGCCGACAGCTCGCAAATCCCGACCTATCTGGTGAGCCGGTTCGCGCGGCGGGACATCACCGTCGCCCTGACCGGGGACGGGGGGGACGAATTGTTCGCTGGCTATAATCGCCATGTCCTCGGGCCGCGGCTTTGGAACGGCGTCGCCAAGATTCCGCGGCCTCTTCGCGCGCTGGTTGGACAGGCGCTCGGCAAGCTGCCGTCATCGATGTGGAGCGGGCTCGGGCGAATGTCGGGCGGCAAGCACCAGGCGCTCGCCGCCAGGCTGCAGAAAGCGTTCCTGGTCGCGGGATCGGCTCGCGGGCTGGCCGATGTCTATGGCAGCTTTCGTGACGAATATTATGGCGAGGCCAATCCGGTTGTCGGGTGTGGCCGCGGCGAGCGGTTCGACCTCGACCTGGCGGGCGCGTCCGATGCCGAGAGGATGATGTATTGCGACGCGATGACCTACCTGCCCGACGACGTGCTGTGCAAGGTCGATCGCGCGTCGATGGCGGTCAGCCTCGAAACCCGCATACCGTTCCTCGACCATCGGCTTGCCGAGGTCGCGGCGCGGGTTCCGATTTCGCTCAAGATCAGGAACGGTCAGGGCAAGCATATCTTGCGGGAGTTGCTGGCCCGCCAACTCCCGCGGGGATTGTTCGAACGGCCCAAAGCCGGGTTCGCGGTCCCGGTCGGTCAATGGATCCGCGGGCCGCTTCGCCCGTGGGCGGAGGAATTGCTAGATCCGCGCAAGCTAGCCGAACAGGGGTTCCTCGACCCGGCGCTGGTCCAGCAGCGCTGGACCGCGCATCTCGCGGGCAAGCAGGACTCGACCCAGGCGCTGTGGGCGATGCTGATGTTTCAGGCATGGCGTCAGTCCTCGAACTGATCCATCGGCCGGATTCAGTATCTGTTTAGATCGTGCCGCTACTCTTTTTCCCGCCGGTAGGCAGATTGGAGATTTGCGGTGACGAAATCGATGGTTGGCAGGCGTCGGGCGCGAGCCACGCTGTTCGCGCTGCTGTGCGCCGGCGCGGCAAGTTGTTCGCAGGCGCTGCCCCCGGTGCGCGACATTTTCACACCGCCGCCTTACACGATTGCGCCGGGGCCATTCGAAGCACGACTGCTCAGCGCACATAATCGCGAGCGCGCCCTGTTCGGGGCTGCGCCGTTGATGTGGGATCCCAATCTCGCCACTGCTGCGGCATCCTATGGTCCGGCGCTGTCGGCGATGGGGCGGTTGCAGCATTCGAGTCGGGCCAATCGCCCGGGACAATCGGAGAATCTGTGGATGGGGACACGCGGGGCCTATCCGGCCGAGGCCATGGTGGGGGCGTGGATCGGCGAGAAGCGCTACTTCCGATCCGGTACTTTCCCTAATGTCAGCACATCGGGAAATTGGCAGGATGTCGGGCATTTCACCCAGCTTGTGTGGAAGGGCACGACCCACGTCGGCTGCGCGGTGCATCACGACGCGCGCTGGGATTTCCTTATCTGCCGCTATTCGCCCAAGGGCAATGTCGACGGGCGGCCAATCCCCTAGAAGCGCGCC
The DNA here is from genome assembly GCA_046589895.1 of Sphingomicrobium sp. Lineage (GTDB taxonomy): Bacteria > Pseudomonadota > Alphaproteobacteria > Sphingomonadales > Sphingomonadaceae > Sphingomicrobium. Next base: position 3,390 of record JBKJTQ010000282.1, on the reverse strand, counting down.
GCCAAGGCGTCGAGCCCGGCATCATCGGTGAGGTCGAGCGCGAGCGGGGTGACCGAAATATAGCCGTCGGCAACGACTTCGACATCGGTGATGTGGCCGGGAGTCGCCGCGATCGGGGCGAGGCCGAACCAAAAATATGGATAACCGCGCGGATCGGTGCGCTCGACGATCCGCAGGCGACCATAATCGTGGAAGCCCTGGCGGCACACGCGCACGCCCTTGACTTCCGCGGGCGCGACTGCGGGGAAATTGACATTGACCAGCGTGCGTGGCGCGAATTCCTGCTCGAGCAGGGTCGCGATGACCTTGGCCGCCCACGACGCGGCGGCGGCGAAGGGAACGGTATCGCCCATCCCCTCGCGCGAATAGGCCTGGCTGAGCGCGATCGAGCGCACGCCTGCAAGCGCGCCTTCCATCGCCGCCGACACCGTTCCCGAATAAGTGACATCCTCGGCGAGGTTGGCACCACGATTGACCCCCGAAAGGATGAGGTCGGGGGGACTGTCCTTCATGACATGCGCAAGCGCCAGCATCACCGCGTCGGTCGGCGTCCCCGCGACCGCGAACCTTTTCTCGCCCAACCGGCGCAATCGCACCGGGCGCGAGAGAGTGAGCGAATGGCCCGCCCCCGATTGCTCCTCGGCGGGGGCGACCACCCAGATGTCGTTGGATAGCGTTCCGGCAATCGCCTCAAGTACGGAAAAGCCGGGAGCGTGAATGCCGTCGTCATTGGTCAGGAGAATGCGCATTTTCGCGCTATGCGACGGACGCGGTGCAGTCACAAGCTGCGCCTTTCCAGCAACAATCCACAGCTTTCGTCAACCTGGACTTCGGTCAGTTCTTGTTAAGGCAAGTTGGCTTAACTATAGGCCCGCTTGGGGATACCCGATTTTTCCGGTTAAGTTACGGGAAAGTCCTGTTTATCGCCTCCGGCCGAACCGGTGGCCCGGTGCGGTAGCGGCTGGCGCTTGTGTTCGGGAGGGTGTCATGGCTACCGCTCTAGTGGACCTATATGGGCCGAGATCGACCAATTTCGACCAGCTCATCTTGGATGAAGATTACCGTCCGTCGGACGCCGAAGTCTTCATGTCCGACGATCATCGTGCCTATTTCCTCCGCAAGTTGAGGGACTGGAAGGAATCGATCGTCGGGGAAAGCCGCGCCACCATGGCGCAGCTACAAGTCGATTCAATGCGCGAACCCGACATCGCCGATCGCGCCTCAAGCGAGACCGACTGGTCGATCGAGCTGCGCACGCGCGATCGACAGCGCAAGCTGATCGCCAAGATCGATGCCGCGGTGCGCCGCCTCTACGATGGCGAATATGGTTATTGCGAAGTCAGCGGCGATCCGATCTCGCTTGCCCGGCTCGAAGCCCGGCCGATCGCCACCATGACTTTGGAAGCGCAGGAGAAGCATGAGCGGATCGAGCGAGTTTCGCGCGACGACTGACGCCTCATTTCGACGGTAAGAACAGGGGCTGGACGCTTGGTGCGTCCGGCCCCTTTTCATGTCCGCCTAATGGCCGGTGATCGCGTCTTTGAGCGCCAATTTCTCTTTCTTGAGCCGGTGAAGCAAGGTGTCGTCGGGGTGGGCGCGATGCTCTTCAAGATCGATCTTCTCATGGAGCGCCGCATGCTTGGATGCGAGGGCCTCGACGTGTGCTTGGTCCATCGGTCAATTTCCTTTCGTCGGCTGACGCGTGACAGTATGATGAATAAAACACGAAAGCAGGGCTTTGTCTCCATCGATCCTTCACGGTTCGGCGGGCGCGCGGCGCGCTTCGCCGCGCGCGTGATGAGGCATGACGGCCAAGCGTTTGTAAGCTAAGGCCGGACGATGAACGACGACGATCCGCGCGAAGTGATGATCATGCTCAAGTCCGAGCATCGCCGCCTCGACGAAGACATCGATCGGATGCGGCTGGCAGGAAATTGCGACCAGCTCGAACTGGCGCGAATGAAGAAGCGCAAGCTTCGCCTGCGTGACGAAATCGAACAGCTCGCCGACCGGATCACTCCCGACATCATCGCCTGATCGCCCCATCCAGATCGCCTGATCAGCCTGTCTTGGATCGGGACGGACAGCGCGAAGTGAAGCGCCGGGCGCGCTCGGACGTTTCTTCAGCGAAGCGAACGTGGCAATGAGGTGCCCATGACCGACTCATTCGACGATAGCGGCCCCCAGGCCCGGATCACGCCCCGGCTGATCGACTCGCTTTATACCGAGGCGATGCTGCTTGCCGATGAGGCGCGGGCCTATTTCGACGAGGCAGGACGCGACGAGCGCATGACGCTGGAGCCGTTCGCCCGCGTCGGTTTTGCCTGCGAATCGCTAAAGGTGACGACACGCATCATGCATATCGTCGCATGGTTGCTGACCCAGCGCGCGGTCGAGTCCGGTGAGATCAAGGCGGCCGACGGGCGCCGCCCCGAACGCCGCCTCGGCCATGCCAGCGAGAGCGATCCGCTGGTGGTCGGGCAATTGCCGCCCGCAGCCAAGCGGCTGGTGACATCGAGCGCCGACCTCTACTCACGCGTGGCGCGGCTCGACCAGGGCGAAATCGATGCCGGACCGGCGCAAAGCCCGGCCCGCGCGTTAATGGGACGGCTCGAACGCGACCTCATCTGGAATCGCGGCGCCTGACGTTCTAGGTTGCGGATATGCAACCGTTCATCGTTCATTCCGGCCCGCGGCTCATTTCGGGCGAAGGGTCCGCCCCGCGCTTGGCCGAGCACTTCCCCCCCGGGCCGTGTCTGTTCGTCACCGACCGAGAGGTCGTCGCGCTAGGGCTGACCGATGCGTGCCGCGCGGCATTTGAGGCGGGCGGGCGTGAGGTCATTGTGTTCGACGCGGTCGAGTCCGATCCGTCGAAGGAAACCTTGCTCGCCGCTGTGGAGGCTGGACGAGCCGCGAGCGTCACGCACGTCGTGGGCTTCGGCGGCGGGAGCCCGATGGATGTCGCCAAGCTGACGGCCTATCTGATCGGGTCGGGGGATGATCTTGAGGCGATCTGGGGTGTCGGGCTGGCGAAGGGGCGGCACCTCCCGCTGGCGCTCGTCCCAACTACCGCTGGGACGGGCTCCGAAGCGACCCCGGTCGCGGTCATTACCTGCGAAGGCGGAGAGAAGCGCGGGGTCAATTCGCCCGCCTTGATCGCCGACTGGGCCGCGCTCGATGCATCTTTGACCGTCGGTATGCCGCGCGGACTGACCGCCGCGACAGGGATCGACGCGATCGTCCATGGAATCGAGGCGTTCACCTCGGCCAGGGCCAAAAACCCGATGTCGGACATGTACGCGGTAGAGGCGCTCAAATTGCTCTCGGCCAATCTCCTCACGGCGTGCAACGAGCCGACTGACATATCCGCGCGATCGTCGATGTTGCTCG
>JBKJTQ010000199.1:0-5339 GCA_046589895.1 Sphingomicrobium sp. | reverse complement strand
GCGCCGTCGATCGGCCCGAAAGCGCAGCCGATCGACACGCCGATGCGAATCTCTGTCTGGTCGATCATATAGGGTTCGGCGATGGACTTGAGGATGCGGTCGGCGAGGCCTTCGACCTTGAGGCGTGACTGGGCGTGGCTGACGACGATGGCGAATTCGTCGCCGCCCATGCGTCCGACATGGCCGTCGCCAGCGACTTCGTCGCACAGGCGCTTGGCGACCGCCTGGAGCACCGCGTCGCCCTTGGGATGGCCGAAGGTGTCGTTGACCGGCTTGAACCCGTCGAGGTCGAGGAACATGATCGCGCATGGCACATTGCTGGTCGTGGCAAGCCGCACCGCCTCGCCCAGCAACTGGCGCACGCGGCCGCGGTTGGGGAGGCCCGACAGCACATCCATATTGGCGAGATTGGTCAGGCGCTCCTGCGTCTGGCGCACTTCGGTAACGTCGCTGCCGACCCCGCGAAACCCCTCGAACCGCCCCGCGGTGTCGATGATCGGATCGCCCGCGATCGAAATCCAGCGCGTCCCGCGCGCGGTGCTCAACTCCATCTCGAGCGAGTTGAACGGCTGTTTTCCGAGCAGGACGCGGCCGAGCTCGGCGTGACCGCCAAGCAAGGCGGGGAGCGAATGGCCGAGGATCGCCGACGATGGCCGCCCGAGCAAGGCGGTCATGCGCGAGCTGATGTAGGTGACGCGATTCTCGCCATCGACCTGCCATAGCCAGCCGACGCCGCGCTGCTCATATTCCTGCAGCAACAGGCTCGAGCTTGCGGATTGCGAGCCGACGTCGGCGTTGGTTTCAAGCTGGCTCAACGCCCAGCGCGCAACCGTCACCACTCCGAACACCGCGACTCCCAGCGTGAACAGGATCGACAGCATATTGCCGAGCGGCACGGTCTCGCGCGCGATGATGAGGATCAAGCTCAGCCCGCCGACGAAGCATGACATCCACGCCGTGACGCACGCCGGAACCACTACCAGCCCAAGCGCCGCAACCCCCAGGCCGGCGAGGATCGACGCCGTGACGATCTGCAACTCGGGGGGGAGGGAGGCGAAGCAATAGATTGGAAGCGACAGGAACAGCAAGGCGCGCGCGAGCACTTCGCCGACCATCTGCCATTGCGGCACTTTGCGCCCCGAGCGCCCGACATGGGTGATAGCTTGCGTCCGGGCGAGGTGCATCGCAGCCAGATTGCCGACCCCGACCGCGGCGGTCCAGCCGAGCAACAGGAGCACCGAGACATGGCCATAGAGGCTCGCGGCAAGTAACAGCGCCGCGACGGCATTGGCCGAAGCGAAGAAAGGGGCAAGCTGGGCGCGCGCGAGCAATTGCGTATCGCGCAGCGGCGAACTCATCTCGTCGCTGCTCGCTCCTTCCTTGGACAGGCCGAGCGATTCTCCGCCCGGAAGCCGAGCCGAAGTCATGCGCTTATAACGATCCGGAGCTTCGTACATTCGCCCACCCACTGTTGTGGGGACGGTGATTAGCCCAAGAGCGTTACTTCGCGGTTAAAGTTTGCCCTGAAGCTGCGCCATTCAACCCCAATTTATCGAGGTCGCGGACGGTCACCGGATGATAGAGCGGGCGCGCCCTGGCATAGACCCGCACCGCGATCGGCCGTCCCCATTGCGTATCCGCGGCAAGCGAGGTGATCAAAGGGCGGACGAACTTGCGCCTTCCCTGGACGAGCAAAAATTGCTCGAGCGCGGGAATCGCGGGATCGTAACGCGCCGCGACGGCGAGCGTGAGAAAAGCGAAGCGGACCTCATTATTGCCTGCGTTCGCCAGACCATAAGCCCGGTCGAGGCTGGCGAGCCGCGCCGCGGGCTGCTTCTTGTCGAGCCGCGTCAGGAAGCGCAATTTCTCGTCGGTGGTCCAGCGCTTCCATATATCGGGCGAAGGCTGGGCGCCGATATTGTGGGCGGTAACGGCGGCGTCGACCTCGGTGAACGCCTGTGAGTCGGCGGGGGCGAGGTTGGCGGGGATACCGGGCTGGTCGACCCATTGACCGAGAGTGAGCTTGGTCTCTAGCGTCGAATCGCCATTGACCAGATATTGGCGAATATCGGCAAGGAAGATCGAGGTCGTCACCGGCTGGAACATGTGGCGAGCGAACCAGCCCTTGAGCCACGCGTCGAACCGTTCACGCCCAACCGCAACCTCGATCGTGCGCAGAAAAGCCGCACCTTTTTCATAAGCAATGTCGGTCAGCCCGTCGTCGGGGTGGCGTCCCCTCAAATCGAGGTGGAGCCGCGTGTCGGCGCCGCTCGGCCCGCCATTTTCGACAACCGCGGCCTTCATCGCGTCATGGCCGAGCGCAACCTGCTGCGCCGCGACCTTGGGGCCGTAGACCGCCTCGACGATGCGCGTCGTGGCATAGGTCGTCATCCCCTCGTTGAGCCAGAAATCGGCCCAAGTCGCGTTGGTCGCAAGGTTGCCCGACCAGCTATGCGCCAGCTCGTGCGCGATCAGGCTGGTGAGGCTTTTGTCGCCGGCGATGAAGGTCGGGGTGAGGAAGGTCAGAGTCGGATTTTCCATCCCCCCGAACGGGAAGGACGGCGGCAGCACGAGCAGATCGTAGCGGCCCCATTGATAAGGGCCGTAAAGCTTCTCGGCGGCGGCGACCATTTTCTCTGTGTCGGCGAGTTCGGCGGCGGCCTTGTCGAGCATTGCCGGTTCGGTCCACACCCCGGTACGCGGCCCAAGCTCGCGGAACGCCAGGTCGCCGACCGCAATCGCGATAAGATAGGGCGCGACAGGCTTGTCCATCTTGTAGGCGAAGATGCGGCTGTCGCCGTCGATCAGCGGTTCGCCAACCTTGGGCGCCGACATCACTGCGGTGAGGCCTGCGGGAACACGGATCTTCGCTTCCCACGTCTGGCGCACCCCGGGCGAGTCCTGGGTCGGAATCCAGCTGCGATTCTCGATCGCCTGACCCTGGCTGAGCAGATAGGGATGCTTCTTGCCCGCGGTTTGCTCCGGCGTCAGCCACTGCAGCGCTCCGCTGTCGGGCGCCGACGTGTAGCGAATGACGATCTTCTTCGCCGCACCCATCTCGATCGTCAGCGGCGCGCCGAGGATCGGGTCGACCGCGCCGACGCTGTAGGGCAACGGCTTGCCGTCGGCGCTGGTGATGGCGGCAATCTCAAGCCCCTTATTGTCGAGGACGATGCTGTTGACCCCCGGCCTGGCCTGAAGGTCGAGCGTCGCCGTGCCGCCGACGCGCTTGGCCGCGAAATCAACATTGAGGTCGAGCGCGACATGCGTCACTCGCGCCTCGAGCGGCTTGGCAAAGCTGTGCACATCGATCGCATCGGCGCCCGACAGGATCGGCGCGACCATCGCCGCTTCGGCCGCTGGAGGCACGTCGCCCGAGCGGCAGGCGGCAAGCACCGAAAAGGCGGCAAGAATGAGGAAGCGCATCGGCACAATCTCCCCTCTCCCCGACGGGGAGAGGTTGGGTGAGGGGGAGCAACGTCTTAGGACAATCGACAGAGCGCAAAACCGTTCCGCTAGCCCGATTCAGCGACGCCTTTGTAGGTGCTGTTGACGGGCCTCGCGAACACGCGCCGCACCATCGGTTCGAAAAAGTCGAGCGGGGCGCTGTCATAATCCTTGTCGAACGCGGCCTGGTCATAGGTCTCGCAGAAATGCGCCGTATCCTCGAAATGCGGATGTCCGCGTAAGCCCTCGCGCATGTCCCGGTCGAGCCCCAGGTAATGAAAGAAATAATAGCCCTGAAAGATACCGTGATTCTCACACATCCAGTGCAGCCGGGCATCGACGAATGGCTTCAAGATCGCCGCGGCGATGTCGGGATGATTATAGCTGCCAAGCGTGTCGCCAATGTCGTGGAGCAGCGCCATCACGACGTAGGGCTCGTCCTCCCCCGCGCGGTGGGCGCGCGTCGCGGTCTGGAGCGAGTGCTGGAGTCGGTCGATCGGGAAGCCGCCATAATCGCCATCGAGCAGTTTGAGGTGCGTCAGCACCCGATCGGCAAGCTGATTCGAAAACGGCCCGAAATGAGCCCCGATTGCCTGCCAGTCGGCGGGGGTCGATTCCTCCATGCTACGGAAAGTCGCTTGAGCGGAAGTGTCGTTCATGCCTTTGCCCTTCAAGCGGCCTTGAGTCGACCTAGCGGAAGATTGATGGTTTCGAGTGTCGCTAGGTCGAGCTTGCGTGACGCGCCGTCAATGTCGATGCCGACGATCAGGCCCTGATCGTCGAGGTCGATGTTGAGTCCGTCGGCAACTTCGCGCGTCTCGTGCGCCGCGCCGTCGGCCAGCTCGATGTAGAGGCTGTCGGTCTCGGGATAATAATGAAGCTTCATCGGCGATCCTCTCCGCGATCGAGGAAGGCGTTGTGAAGCGTCCGGCCGTCCTCGAGCGTGACAACCCGCAAGATGCGCTCTTTGTCCTCACCGGGCAAGGTGACCGCGCCCCAAGAGCGAATTCGGCCATCGGACTGGACCTCGCGGCGCAAGGGGGCCGCAAGGACCAGGCGGCACAGCTCGACCGTCAGATAGGAGCGCTTTCTCATCACCTGTTCGACGAAATAGCGGGTCGCGTCCATCACGCCTTGTTACAGGGCGCGATCCGATCGCCAAGGGCCGAATGGTCCAGTTCAATAGTGTCGCTTTGCTGAATCAATGCGAAAGCGCCACCGCTAGAAATAGTGCATTCATTAGACTTTCACTGAAATTAATTGTTCGGCGTACAAACGACCCTGTCCAATCTGCCCGTCAAAAATGGCCGCTCGGTCGCCGACCTTGCGACCATAGCGCTGCAAAGCATCGTAACGAGCCGCCGCACCCCCACGCCAGCGGTCATCCCTTGGGCTTCGCGCCTCACTGGCCTATATCGGGCGGATGCGGTCTACCGGCGAGGCGAATTAGGCGTGGCGAGCGAGCCTCTTCAGGGTGGGCAGGGCCTCGCCGCCCCCGTGGCGCCGCTCGCGCCCACGCGGGTCTCGAAGGGGCCGGCGCGTCCGATCCTTCAGGGCATCGGGCTCGACGGGCCGTTCTTCGACGACAAGAATCGCGCCTTCTGGGTGCTTCAGTCGATCGGCTGGGGGGGCTTCTTCTTCCTTCGTTCGCTCAACGGCATCGCCACCTCGATGGGGGCGATGTTCGTCGTCCATACATTGCTGCTGACCGCGACCGGCTATTCCGTGACGCTGCTGATGGCGTCGCTATATCGGCGGCTGATCGCGATGCGCGCGGTGTGGACGGTGCTCCTCAGCCTCGTCACGGTGGTACTCGCCGCGGCCGCCTTTTCGTTCATCGAGACGTGGAGCCAGGCGACGTTCGTCAATTCGGCGTCGAAACCGGCCGGATT
>JBKJTQ010000307.1:0-4974 GCA_046589895.1 Sphingomicrobium sp. | reverse complement strand
GGGAGCGCGCCAAGCCCTCCCCCAGCCCAATAAGCAACAGCGCCAGCGCCAGCCGCGGTCCAGACGCTGATTCCGACCAGTGACATGGCGAGCATGGCGAATAATTTGCCCAGAAAGATCGCGTCGATCGGCACCGCCGCGGCCAGAATTTCGATCACCTTATTCGATTTTTCCTCGATCAGTTGCGATAACAGCATCCCCGCGAGCAGAAGGGTCAGCACAAACAGCACGGTCTGCCCGCCGCGCGCGACAAGTTGCCGGGCAAAGGCGAGCGAGCCCGACGAACTGTCCGCAAGCGTCACCGCCAGCGCCGGACCAAGCGGGGTGACCGCGCCCGCCTGGATGCGCCGTGCTTCGTCGACGAACAGCCCGACCTGGCGAACCGTAGTACCATCGGCCTTCACCGCGCCGGTGAAATGCGGGCGCGCGATGCCGCCATCAAGCACGCCGACACGCTCGATCGCCTTGTCGTTGAGCAAGGCATCGCGTTGCGCGGCGAGATCGGGGCGCGGTTCGGCGTGGCTCAGCTTGACGAACGGACGGTCGCCCGCGAGCGGCGACAGGCGCTCACGGGCCGCATTGAGTGCGTCATAATCGGCGGTGGAGCCGATTACCGCGACTTGCGGAACACTGCGCCCGGCGTCGATCCGCTCGCCGATCCCGCCGAACGTCACCCCCATGATGACCGGGAACAGGGGCCCCAGCAGAAAGAATAGGAAGGTTTTGCTCAGCACCGTCGCGGTAAAGTCGCGGCGTGCGATGACGAAGGCGGCGCGGAGCGTTTCGGGGAGCGTCATGCGGCCTGCTCCCGCGGCGCGGCATTGCCCATTTCCTGGGCCGCGGCGGCCCCGGCGATGGCGATGAAGGCGTCGTGAAGCCCGGGACGCTCGATGCTCAATGTCTCGATCCCGGCATTGCCGTCGAGCAACGCCTTGAGCAGAGGCTCGGGGCCGCCTTCGGGAAGTTCGAAGCGCCACTCGCCGCCGACGCATTGCGCCGCAGAGGGCAGCGCGGCGCGCCACGCTCCGTCCTCCGCGCGGGTGCGCAAATGGACGATCGGGCGCAGCCGGTCGCGCGCCTCGTCGACCCGCCCCTCGAACGCAACCTTGCCCTCGGCGATGATCGCGACCCGCTCGCACAGCCGCTCGGCATGGGCGATGACGTGGGTTGAGAAAATCACGGTAGTTCCGGCGTCGGCCTCATCGCGAATAAGCTGCTCCAATTTCTCCTGATTGAGCGCGTCCAATCCCGAAAAAGGCTCGTCGAGCACAATCAGTTTCGGCTGGTGGACGATCGTGCCGAGCAATTGCACCGTCTGCGCCATGCCCTTCGAAAGCGTGCGGATCGGGCGCTGGGCCCAATCGCCATGGCCGCGCCCTTCGAGCAATTCGACCGCGCGCCGCCGCCCGACGCCGATCGGCAGCCCGCGCAACGCGCCCATGAAGGCGATCGCCTCGGCGACGGGCATTGCGGGGTAAAGCCCGCGCTCCTCGGGAAGGTAACCGACCATCCGTGCGGCTTCCAAGGGGCGCGCATGCCCGAGCAGGCGGCGCGTCCCCTCGCTCGGATCGATGATTCCCAGCATCATGCGGATCGTGGTGGTCTTGCCCGCTCCGTTGGGGCCGAGGATTCCACTGATGCTTCCCGCGGGGACCGACAGGCTGACCCCATCGACCGCGCGATTGCCGTCGAAATCCTTGACCAGCCCGTGCGCTTCGGCGGCAAATTCGCCCACGTTCCGTTCGTGCTGAGCCTGTCGAAGCACTGTTCTTCTTTCTCGAGGTCGTGAAAAGGGCGGCCCTTCGACAAACTCAGGGCGAACGGAGTAAGTGCGACCAGTGTCTAGTGTGGTTGATCTGAAAGAATCAATAAAAGCGAAAGCGGCCGAGCTCGGCTTCGTCGCCTGCGGCTTCACGCGCGCCGATGCCGTGCCCGAGGCTGGCGCTCAGCTGCGCCAATGGATTGCCGCGGGGCATCATGGCGAGATGGGCTGGATCGAAGACCGCGCCGAGCAGCGCGCGAGCCCGCAAGGATTGTGGCGCGAGGCGCAGTCGGTGATTGCGCTGGCGATGAGCTATGCCCCCGCGACTGACCCGATGGCGCTGGCGAGCGCGACCAGCCGCGGGCGGATTTCGGTCTATGCGCAGGGAGCGGACTATCACAAGGTGGTCAAGAAGGCATTGAAGGCGATGGGCCGCTGGCTCGCCGATGAGGCGGCCCATTCGACTAGCTCAGGGGAGCGCTGCCAGCTCAAAGTATTCGTCGATACCGCCCCGGTTATGGAAAAACCGCTGTCGGCCGCGGCGGGGCTCGGGTGGCAGGGCAAGCATACCAATCTGCTTAACCGCGAGCATGGCAATTGGCTGTTCCTCGGCGTGATCTACACCACGCTCAAGCTTGAGCCCGACCAGCCCGCGACCGACCATTGCGGGAGTTGTTCGCGCTGCATGACAGCCTGCCCGACCGATGCGATCATCGCTCCGCACCAGATCGATGCGCGAAAATGCATTTCCTATCTCACGATCGAACATTCCGGGCCGATCCCGCACGAATATCGCGCCGCGATCGGGAACCGGATCTACGGCTGCGACGATTGCCTCGCAGTGTGCCCGTGGAACCGCTTCGCCCAAGCGGCGCAGGCGAACAGCGCCTTCGCCCCGCGCGCCGAGCTTGCCGCGCCCGCACTCGCCGACCTGCTCGGCCTTGACGATGCGGCGTTCCGGGAAATGTTCTCAGGTTCGCCGATCAAACGCATCGGGGTCGCGCGGATGATCCGCAACTGCCTGATCGCCGCGGGCAATAGCGGCGACCCTGCGCTGAAGCCCGCGGTCGAACGCCACCTTGCAAGCGCCGATCCGGTCGTCGCCGACGCGGCGGCGTGGGCGATCGCGCGCCTTTAGCGTCAGCGCGACTCGATCATCGCGATGCAGCCACGCTGATCGACGCTGCGGCCTTCGCGGTTGCGGGTATCGACATGGGTCACGCGCGCCACGGCGCCGCCGCTCATCGCAGCGTAGAGATAGGCGTCGAGGATGCAGCTTCCCCCGGCGAATTGAAGCTTGGTTCCGTCGCCTTCGCGCACCCGGAAGCGCGGCTGGCCCAAACGCGCCGCGAGCGAAGTTGCGTCGAGGCCGATGAGCGTGCCGCCCTGTGGCCGTTGGGTGATGACGGGAATCGGGTTGGCAACGGGGTTTGGGTTGGCACCGCAGCCCGCGACCAGAAGCAAGTCTGCGGAGGTCAGGATCAAACGCATGGCGACCTTGTGCCGCCGCCCAGCGAGGCTGGCAAGCTTGTCGAACCGCGCGCCGGCCGCTAGGCGCCGCGCTTCCTCTTCCAGCCAGGACAAATTATGATCAACCCGAGCCTCGACGTGCTGTGCATCGGCAATGCCATTGTAGATGTCATCACCGACGCCGACGATGCCTTCCTTGGCCAGCAGGGCCTCGACAAGGGCTCGATGCGGCTCATCGACGAAGCCGAAGCGGTGCGCCTGTACGGCGTGATGGGACCGGGGCGCGAGATCAGCGGCGGGTCGGCGGGCAATACCGCCGCGGGCCTGGCCGCGCTCGGCATCCGCACCGGCTTCATCGGCCAGGTCGCCGACGATCAATTGGGCAAAATCTATCAGCATGATATCGAAGCGCAGGGAATCGAATTTCTCGTACCCGCGCGAAGCGATGTCGGCGCCACCGCGCGCTGCCTGATCCTCGTAACCCCCGATGCGCAGCGGACGATGAACACCTTCCTCGGCGCGGCGCAGATGCTCGAGCAAAAGGACGTCGACATGGGCGTCGTCGCGGGCGCCGGGATCACCTATCTGGAAGGGTATCTGTGGGATCCGGCCGAACCGCGCGCGGCGATGGAGGCGGCGATCGATGCCGCACGCGGCGCTGGGCGGACAGTAGCATTCACTTTATCCGACAGCTTCTGCATTTCGCGCCATCGCGACAGTTTTCTCAAGCTGATCGAGGACCGCCGCATCGATATCCTCTTCGCCAATGAGGCCGAAATCACCGAATTGGCAGGCGAGGCCGGCTTTGACGCCGCCGTCGCGGCGATTGCGCCCAAGGTCGCGACCTTGGTCGTCACGCGCTCGGAGAAAGGCGCGATCGCGGTATCGGGCAACGAGCGCGCGAGCGTGCCCGCCGCGCCGATCGGGCGGCTGGTCGACACCACCGGCGCGGGCGATTTGTTCGCGGCGGGGTTCCTTGCCGGGCAAGCGCGTGGCCTTGGGCTGGAAGTGTCGCTCAAGCTCGGCGCGATCGCCGCCGCCGAGGTGATCCAGCATTACGGCGCGCGGCCCGAAGCCGATTTGAAGGCGCTTGCCGGCGACCTGCTCGACTAGGTTTTTCGCGCGTCGGCAAAAGGGAAGGGCGGCCGGGAGATGTCCCGGCCGCCCTTCCTATTAGATCGCTCGATCAGCGCGCTCTATCGGGGTCGTCGATCCCCGGAATGTGCGGCGCGATGTCGTCGATCTCGTCTTCATGAACCTCGACCCGGCCTTGGCCCAGATGGCTGTGGCTGCGGCTGTAACCGAAGTAGATGAGCAGGCCGATCGCTGTCCACCCCGGCAGCACCAGCATCGCCATGGTCGGCAGGTTGAAGAACAGGAACAGGCAGCCGAGGATCGTGAGCGGACCGATGATCGACAGCGCCGGCACGCGGAAGGCGCGTTTGCGGCCGGGATCACGCTTGCGCAGCATCATCACTGCAACCGCCACCATCAGGAAGGCGTAAAGCGTCCCGGCATTGGCGATGTCGGCGAGTTGTCCGACCGGCAGGAACGCCGCCGCAATGGCGACGACCACACCGGTGATCGCGGTGACGACATACGGCGTCTTCCACTTCGGGTGGACCTCGCTCAGCTTCTCCGGAAGCAGGCCGTCGCGGGCCATGACGAAGAAGATGCGGGTCTGGCCAAACAGCAGGATCAGGATCACCGACGGAAGCGCCAGGATCGCGCCGTAACCGAGC
>JBKJTQ010000109.1:0-12985 GCA_046589895.1 Sphingomicrobium sp. | reverse complement strand
CTAAGGCCGCATGCGCGATTATTAAACACTAGCCGCACGACCATTCCTCCACATCATTGGCGGGACGACGGCGGCTCGGGGTCCCGTTTTTTTGCCGGGCCGGCCGCATCGTCCCCCATTGGGAACCGCCACCTTGCCCGGGAGGGCAGGTTGGCGTGGGCCATGAGGCCCACTCTTGATGCACAAGATCGCATTTTCGAAGCAGCGATCCCGATATAAGGTCATTAGGTCGAGGTGGCAGAAGCGTCAAGCGAAGCGCAAAACGGCTCCGCTAGCCGTACCGATCGAGTCCGCGGGCGAGATCGGCGATCAGCTCCTCTGCATTCTCGAGGCCGATGTGAAGGCGAAGCATGGGACCGGCCTTCGGCTTATCCAGGCTCCGCAACCGGGCAGGATCGACGGGCAGTGCGAGGCTTTCAAATCCCCCCCAGCTGTAACCGATACCAAAATGTGCGAGTCCATCGATCAGCGCCGCGAGGTCATCATCGCCGCCCCCTGTCAGTTCGATCGAAAACAGCCCCGATGATCCGCGGAAATCGCGCGCCCAGCTTTCGTGTCCGGGACAGGATGGCAAAGCCGGGTGTAGAACCCGCGCGACCTTGGGATGGTCGGCAAGCCAGTGCGCCGCCATGAGCGCGCTGCGTTCGTGCTGGCGCAACCTGATGCTCAAGGTCCGCAATCCCCGGGCCGCGAGGAAGGCATCGTCGGGGCTGACGTGCTGGCCAAGCGCGCGGCTGATCTGTTCGAGTGCTTGCCACTGGCTCTCTGCCGCCGTCACCGAACCGAGCATCACGTCCGAATGGCCGACAATATATTTGGTGCAGGCGAGGATTGCGAGATCGACCCCTGCGGCAATCGCCGGAAACAGCAACGGCGTCGCCCAGGTGTTGTCGAGCAGGGTTGCCAATCCACGCCGTTTGGCAACAGCGCAGATTGCCGGGACATCCTGGACTTCGAAGGTTAGCGATCCGGGGCTTTCCATGAAGATTGCCCGCGTGGCCGGCCCGGCCAGCTCCTCGATGCCGGCGCCGATCAGGGGATCGTAGTAAACGGTGTCGATCTGGTGTCGCTTGAGAAGCGTGTCGCATAAATTCCTGGTCGGGCCGTAAACGCTGTCCACCATGAGCAGTTGATCGCCGGGTTTCAGCACCGACAATAAGGCGCACCCGATCGCGGCCACGCCCGATGGAAATAGTCGCGTTCCGGCGGCCCCCGGCTCAAGCTCGGTCAATGCTTCCGCGAGCGACCATTGGGTCGGGGTCCCACTGCGTCCGTAGTGAAGCGTTCCGACCTGTCCCGCGCCGGCATCGTGCATCGCCGCAACGCTTTCGAACAGAATCGTCGACGCCCGATATATCGGCGTGTTGACGATGCCGCGCGTCCATTCCTTGCGCCGGCCCGCTTCGACGACCCGCGTTTCGAATTTATCCTGTTCGTCGTTCATCGTTCACCTCGGCATGTGATCATTGATAGAGCATCCGATAAGTTATTGTGCGATGCAACAGGCGCATTTAAACATGAGCACATGAGCGACGCGCAAAGAAAAGACGAATCCATCTCCGCTTCGGCCCTGGCGATCGGGCGGGCGCGGCGGATAACGCTCAAGATCGGCTCGTCGCTGCTGATCGACGAAGCGGAAATGGGCCCACGTCACGACTGGCTGGCCGGGGTCGGCGAGGACATCGCCGAGCTTCACGCCCAAGGTAAGCGGATGATTGTGGTCTCGTCCGGGGCGGTCGCACTCGGGCGACAGCATCTCGGGATGAAGCGATCGGCCCGGCTCGACTTCAAGCAGGCCGCGGCGGCGGCCGGGCAGGCATTGCTGATGCAGGCGTGGGAACGGGCGCTGGCGCCACACCGCATCCCGACCGCTCAATTGCTGCTGACCATCGACGACACCGAACAACGCCACCGGTCGCTCAACGCGCGCGCCACGCTTGAGGTGCTGCTTTCTCAAGGCGGCCTGCCAATCATCAACGAGAATGACAGCGTCGCAACCGACGAGCTTCGCTTTGGCGACAATGACCGACTGTCGGCGCGGGCGGCCCAACTCATCCGCAGCGACGTGCTCATCCTGCTTTCCGACGTCGATGGTCTTTATACGGCCGATCCAGGCCGCAATCCGGCCGCCGAACATGTCGGCTTCGTCGCCGCGATCACCGATGAGATCAATGGCTTCGCCACCAGCGCGAGCGCGACGGGCATCGGCTCGGGCGGGATGCGAACCAAGATCGAAGCCGCGCGGATTGCGAGCGGCTTCGGCTGTACCACGATCATCGCCTCCGGCCGAGGCGAACGGCCCCTCAGGCGGTTGGTCAATGGCGGCGTCGCGACGGTGGTCGCCGCCACCGGGTCACCGGGGAAAGCATATAAGCAATGGATTGCCGGAACCCTGGCTCCCGCGGGTTCGGTGACAATCGATGCGGGGGCATGCCGTGCGCTGGTTATCGGCAAAAGCCTGTTGCCGAGCGGGGTGATCGCGGTCGAGGGTCAATTCGATCGCGGTGCTTGTCTGCGTGTTATCGACCCTCGCGGGGTTGAGGTAGCGCGTGGCATCGCTGCCTATAGCGCCGCCGAGGCACGGGCTATCAGGGGCGGCGGAAGCGCGCGGATCGCCGAGCGGCTGGGCTATGCCGGGCCCGATGAATTGATTCACCGCGACGATCTGGTGATGCTGTGAGCCTGGCCGAAGCAATGGACGACATGGGACGCCGGTCGCGCGGCGCGGCGGCTCTACTCGGCGCCGCGCCGGCGGAGCAGCGCAGCGCAGCGATCGATGCGGGCGCTCGTGCACTGAGGGCGCGGGAGTCCGCGATTCTCGTCGCCAATGCCGCCGATGTCGCTGCTGCGACTTCGTTGGTCGACCGGCTCAGGCTCGATTCCGCCCGGCTCGAGCAAATCGCGGTCTCGCTCAACGCAATGGCGGTTATGCCCGATGTCATCGGTGAGACCATGGCGCGCTGGTCGCGCCCGAACGGGCTCGACATCAACCGCATCCGGACGCCGATCGGAGTCATTGGCATGATTTACGAAAGCCGGCCAAACGTGACCGCCGACGCTGCCGCAATTTGCCTGCGCTCGGCCAATGCGCTGATCCTGCGCCCGGGGTCGGAGGCGCTTCGCACTTGCCTTGCGATACACGAGGCGATCGCGGCGGGGCTCACCGAGACGGGCTTGCCCGCCGACTGCGTGCAGATCGTGCCGACCGCCGATCGGGATGCCGTCGGGATGATGTTAAGCGGCCTTCGTGGCTCGATCGACCTGATCATCCCGCGCGGTGGGGCGGCGCTGGTCGAGCGTGTCAATCGCGAGGCGCGAGTCGCGACCCTCGGGCATCTCGAAGGCCTTTGTCACAGCTATGTTCACGCCTCCGCCGACCCCGACATGGCTATTCGCATCGTCACCAACGCCAAGATGCGGCGTACGTCGGTGTGCGGTGCTACCGAGACCCTGCTGATCGACCGAGAAATCGCGCCATTGCTGCTGCCCCGCCTTGCCGACGCGCTTGCCGGTTGCGAGCTTCGCGGCGACGCCGAAAGCCGGCTTCACGCGGCCATGGAGCCGGCCGACGAAACCGACTGGCGCCAAGAATATCTCGCTCCGATTCTCGCCGTTCGGACAGTGGCGGGGCTCGATGAGGCAATCGATCATATTCGGCACTACGGAAGCGGCCATACCGACGCGATCATCTGCGAGGATATAGCCACTGCAGAGGCCTTTCTCGCGCGGGTCGACAGCGCGATCGTGATGTGGAATGCGTCGACCCAATTCGCCGACGGGGGCGAATTCGGGTTTGGCGCCGAAATCGGTATTGCCACCGGCCGGCTTCACGCGCGCGGACCGGTCGGCGCCGAGCAATTGACCAGCTTCAAATATCAGGTTCGCGGCGCCGGACAGGCGCGGCCGTGAAATCTAGACCGATTGAAATGCCGCGCGCCTTCATGCTTTTTTGACTATTTTGATGAATAAATGAGGGGTCGCTCGAAGTTTGGATTGCGTCGGAACGCGAACTGAGGCATTCGAGAGTCGAATTTCGCTGCAATTGTGCGCCCGTGCGGCGAGGTCAAGGAACCGATATGTTGAAGTTTAGCTCGTTTCAGACCGAATCGTCCGCCGCTGGCGCCGCTCGTCTGTGCGCGCCCTTCGCCATGACCATGACGATGACAATTATCGCCACCATGCGGGGGGGATACGGCTGATAGTGGTTTAACAAACCAAACATCTTCCAACCCGCTCCCCCTTCAGGCGAGCGGGTTTTTTCATGCCTGCCGCTCCTCTCTCGAAAGCGAAACTGACCATGGACCATCATCTATTTCAGGCAGCCCAGGCAAAACGCCTCTGCGTTCTCAAGTTCGGAAGCTCGGTATTGCGCGTCGAAGGCGATTATGCGGGCGTTGCGCTTGAGGTTTACCGCCACGTCCGCGACGGCGAAAAGGTCGTTGCGGTGGTTTCCGCCCTCGCCGGCGAAACTGACGCTTTGCTCAATCAGGGTACCCGTGTGGGTGGCTTTCCGCCGGCCTTGCTGGCCCGCGTCGCACGCGTTGGCGAACTTCATTCGGCCGCGCTGATGGCGCTGGCGTTGAGCCGTCTCGGGATCCGGGCGTGTACGATGGATCCGCACGAAATGGGCCTGGTGGCCGAGGGCGATCCGCTCGATGCCGACCTGACCGAACTCGACGCGGATGCGGTCTTGGCCCGGCTTGAAAGCCATGAAGTCGTCGTCGTTCCCGGCTTCACCGCCGGCCATGCCGAGCATGGCGTCGTCACGCTTGGTCGCGGTGGCACCGATCTTAGCGCGGTATTTTTCGCGGCGCGGCTCGATGCGCACCGGGTCCGGCTGATCAAGGATGTCGATGGAGTGTATGCCGAAGACCCCGCCCGCAACCCGCTTGCCGAGCGTTTTTCCGAGCTCGGTTACGCCGAGGCGGCCGAGGCCAGCGCCGGGCTGATCCAAGCCAAGGCGATCCACGCCGCGGCGGTCGAAGGCGTGCTGATCGAAGTGGCCTCGCTCGGGGCTGGCGAAGCAACCACCATCGCCAACCTTGCGCCACGCAAATCTTTGCCAATCAAGGCGCCCAAAATGCGGGTCAGTTTGCTCGGTTGTGGCGCCGTCGGCGCCGGCGTTCTCGATTTCCTGCGTCAACGGCCAGACCTGTTCGAACTCAACCCCGTGCTGGTCCGTCACCCCGAAAAGCATAGCGAGCCGGTGCGCTTCACGACCGATCCGGCGGAGGCTCTGGCTGACAGTCCCGATCTCGTCGTCGAGCTGATCGGCGGCGCGGATTATCCCGCCGACCTGCTATGCTCGGCGCTTCGCTCGGGGGCCGGCGTCGTGACCGCCAACAAGGCCGCGGTCGCCAGGCATTATGACGCGCTTCACGCCTGTGCAAAGGCCGGCGGCGTTGCGCTCATATATTCGGGGGCCGTCGGGGGCGGCACGCCGATCCTTGAGACCGTTGCGCGGTTGCGCGACGGCGCGGGTGTCGTAGCGATCGAAGGGGTGATGAATGGCACCGCCAACTTTTTGCTCGGCCGGCTCGCCGAGGGATGGGGATTCGAACAGGCGTTGGCCAGGGCACAGGAACTCGGCTTTGCCGAGGCCGACCCGACCGCCGATGTTGACGGTCATGATGCGGCGGACAAGCTTTCGCTGCTGGTGCGCGAAGCGTTCGGCGTGGCACTGGCCCCGGAATCGATCGTCAGGCAGTCGCTGCGCAACGTTTCGCCGGCCGACGTCCAGGCAGCGCTGGCTCGCGGTGAAACCATCAAGCAGGTCGGACGCTGCCGTGTCCGCAGCGATGGCAGCATTACGGCGGAGGTGCGCGTGGAGAGCCTGCCCGACGCCCATCCGCTGGCGGGGGCAAGGGACGAGGAGAATCGTTTCGTCGTCACCGACGCAGCAGGCGAGGTGCACGAGGTCTATGGCAAAGGCGCCGGTCGCTGGCCGACCGCAGCCGCGGTGTTCGCCGATGTAATGGACCTGCAGCGTGCCTCGCTTGGAAACCGCCGGGACGCGCCTGTCGGGATCGAGCCGGAAGTGTTAGCGGTCGAGGCCCAGCCGCTTCGCCTGCGCGCGTGATGATGATGGCCCTGCGACAGGCTTGCGCAAGCGCCCCGGCGAGCATTGGTAACGTCGGTCCGGGGTTCGATATTCTGGGCCAGGCGTTCGACGCCGTCCGCGACACGGTCATCGCGGTTCGCGAGGCTAGGCCGGGCGTGCGTCTTGGCGAGGTTTCGGGACTCGTCGTCACCTTGCCGGATGATGTCTCGAACAACACCGCGCTCGCCGCCGCCGCCGCGGTGCTGAAGGCGGCAGGGGCCGATTACGGTGTCCGTCTGTCAATCGCGAAGGGCATTCCGCTGGCGGCGGGCATGGGCGGATCAGCAGCTTCCGCAGTTGCCGGGGCGGTTGCGGTCAACGCCCTGCTCGACACGCCATTTTCAACGCGCGACCTGTTCCTCTTCGCGCTCGAAGGCGAACGGGTCGCCTGCGATCCACCGCATTGGGACAATGTCATGGCCAGCCTGCTCGGTGGCCTTGTGCTCGCCGCTCGCCTCGCGCCGCCGGCGCTGGCCAGGCTTGTGTCGCCCGCCGGCGTGACGTCGATCCTGCTTCACCCGGCGATCAGGGTCGAAACCCGCGCGGCGCGCCAACTTCTTCAACGCAAGGTAGCGATCGAACTGGTCGTGGAACATTCGCGCCGGGTCTCTGCGTTGGTCGCCGGGTGCGGGTCGGGTGACTTCGACCTTATCCGGGCGGGTCTCGAGGATGTGCTGATCGAGCCCCAGCGCGAACATCTCCTTCCTGCCCTGCCGATGGTGAAGCGGGCCGCCTTGGCCGCCGGGGCGCTTGGCTGCTCCTTTTCGGGGTCGGGACCTTCGGTGTTCGCGTGGGCTCCCGACGAAAAGGCCGCTGCCGTGGAGGACGCCATGGCTTGTGCGTTCATGGAAGCTGGCCTCGCTGCGCGTTCCTATCGGGCCCCGATCGAGTCGGTCGGCGCGCGGGTCGAGCAGATGAGCGAAACGGTCGCCTGATGCTGTTCCACAGCACGCGGGGCAGTGCGCCCCCGGTCGGCCTGAGCGAGGCGATTCGCAACGGGATCGCGCCCGATGGCGGACTTTATATGCCGCACGCTGTGCCGCGCGCACAACGCGACGTGCTGCGGCCGGAATTGGGACTGGCGGCTTTCACGGCCCAGTTGCTGGCCCCCTTCTTTGCCGGCGATGCGCTCGAAGTCGAGCTCGACTCCATTTGTTCCGAAAGCTTTGATTTTCCGGTCCCGCTGGTCACGCCGATGCAGTCCGAGCCGGGATTGCGTGCGCTCGAACTGTTTCACGGCCCGACCGGCGCTTTCAAGGATTTTGGTGCCCGGTTCCTGATGGCCTGCTTCGACCGGATCGGCGATCGGACCCGGCCGCTGACGATCCTCGCGGCGACGTCGGGCGATACCGGCGCAGCAGTGGGGTGTGCAGCAGAAGGCCGCACCGGGGTTCGCGCGTTGATCCTGTTCCCGAAGGGGCGGGTGTCGCCCTTCCAGGAATTGCAGCTGACCTGCTGGAACGAGCCCGTTCAGGCGTTTGAAGTAGCCGGCGATTTCGACGATTGTCAGCGGTTGGTGAAGGCCGCGTTTGCCGATCCGGCTCTGGTCGCGGCGCACCGCTTGAGCTCGGCCAATTCGATCAACATCGGCCGCTGGCTGCCGCAGATGGCGTACATCGCCGCGGTTGCAGTGACGCTTTTCGAAGAAACGGGCATCAAGCCGGGATTCATTGTTCCGACCGGCAATCTCGGCCACGGCTTCGCCGCCCTTTATTGCCGGGCGATGGGCCTGCCGGTGGGGCCGGTCATTCTGGCGACCAATGCCAACCGCGCGCTTCGAGAATGGTTCGAGACCGGCGATTATGCGCCAAGGCCGTCGGTCGCCACCCTCGCCAATGCGATGGATGTCGGCGCTCCGAGCAACTTCGAGCGGCTGATCCATTTGCCGCCCGAGCTGAGACAAGTGACCGTCGAGCGGGTCGAGGATGGCGCGATTGCGGCACGGATAAAGGCCGACCATCGCGCAGGTTATTTGTGGTGTCCGCACTCCGCCACCGCCGCCGAGGCTTATGCGCGGTTCGAGAACGAGCGAAAGGCGGATCGATTGTGGGTCGCCGCCGCGACGGCGCACCCGTACAAGTTCGCCGAGATCCTCGAACCGCTGATCGGCGAGACGGTCAGTCCATCTGCTCCGCTTCGCGCGCTTGTTGGACGAGCTAGGCGCAAGACTGGGATCGGCGCCAGCCTGGCCGACCTGACCTGCCAGCTCACCGTGCGGCCGGAGCGGGTCGAAGGCTAGAGTCTGTTTCGCTTAGCAGGCACCGCGATTGAAAACTCTAATCGCCCGCCGCGCTGGTAATCGCTCCTTCCGAAGCGGACCCGACCAGCCGTGCATATTTTGCATAAGCGCCCAGTTTTTCGACGATCGCCGGGACTGGTGCCGGGTCGCGTGAGGTGAGATCGGCGTCGGTCTCGATCACCCGGCGCTCGACATCGATCACGATCTTGTCACCGCTGCGGAGCAAGGCGATCGGTCCGCCGCGCGCGGCCTCGGGTGAGACATGGCCGACCATGAACCCGTAGGTCGCGCCCGAAAAGCGGCCGTCGGTGACCAGCGCGACCGCGTCACCAAGACCGCGGCCCTGGATCGCGGCGGTGATCGCCAGCATCTCCCGCATGCCGGGGCCGCCGACCGGTCCCTCGCCGCGTATGACAACCACATCGCCGGCGATGATCTCGCCGTCGCCAAGCGCCCTGAAACAGGCTTCTTCGCCATCGAACACTCGGGCCGGCCCTTCGAAGCGCAAACGGTCGTGCCCCGCGAGCTTCGCCACGCAGCCTTCGGGGGCGAGATTGCCGAACAGGATACCGAAGCCGCCGCGCTGCTTGACCGGATCGTTGGCGGTTCGGATGACCTGCTGCCCCACTGTCTCGACCGCGTCGCGGAAATAGGTAAACAGCGCGCGCCCCGTCACCGTCGGGGCATCGACGATCAGACCCGCCTCCATCAACCGGCGGCCAAGCAGCGCCGATCCGCCCGCATCGCTCATGTCGGGCGCCATGAAGCGCCCACCGGGCTTGAGATCCGCGATCACCGGCGTTTCTCGCGAAATCTGGTCGAAGAGGTCAATTGCGAACTTGTCTGCGCCAATGCCTGCCTCGCGCGCGATCGCCAGCAGGTGGAGGACGAGATTGGTCGAGCCCGCGGTCGCGGCCCCGGCCACCACCGCGTTGCGCAGGCTGGCCGGGGTGATCAGGCTCCGCGCGTTGCGACCTGCGTTGACGGCTTCGACCGCCGCGCGCCCGGCCTCGGCGGCGGCCTCGGGCTTGGCGGGGTGGGTTGCGGGGACGTCGTTGAGACCAACTGGGGAAAGGCCGAGGAAGGTCATCGCCAAGGCCATGGTGTTGGCGGTGAACTGGCCACCGCAGGCGCCTGCGCCGGGACAGGCGGCTTGCTCGACCTGCTTCAGCCCGGCGTCGTCGATCGTGCCCGCCCCGTGCGCGCCGACCGCCTCGAATACGTCCTGAATGGTGATCGGTTTGTCATCGAGCCGGCCCGGCATGATCGAGCCGCCGTAGAGGATGATGCTCGGCAGATCCATTCGTGCCGCGGCCATCGCGGCGGCGGGAATGGTCTTGTCGCAGCCGACGAGGAACAGCACCCCGTCGAGCGAATGGCCGCGGACCGCCAGTTCGGCCGAATCGGCGATGACTTCGCGGCTGATGAGCGATGCGCGCATGCCGGGGGTACCCATCGCAATTCCGTCGGTCACCACGATGGTGTTGAAATCGACTGCGGTTCCGCCCGCTTCCTCTATGCCGCGCCGGGCATGATCGGCAAGGTCGCGCAGGTGCATGTTGCAGGGCGTGACGGTTGACCAGGCGCTGACGATCGCGATCATCGGCCGCGCCAGCGCCGCTTCGTCGTAACCCGCCGCGCGGAGCATGGCCCGCGCCGGCGCACGCGCCGCGCCTTCCACCAACAAGCGCGACGGACGGTTTTGGGGCATGACGACTTTCTCTCTTTTTTGCGAAAATGGAGACGTTCATTGACCCTATTTCACATCGCAGCGAAAGCTTGAAGTGGATGCTCGCGACTTTTTCGGACCGAATGCGCTTGTCTGTTGCCGCATTGCAGCATAGTCTTGGCGCGAATCGGGGCCTCGACAGGCTTTCGAAACTTACGGGAGTTGCAACGTGCAGCGGAATGCGAGCCTTTTCAGCGAGAATATGCCGGTGGTGCTCCGCACCTCCGCTGATCTCCTTGTAGGCCTGTTGCTTATTAGCTCCCATTTTGGGGTGGCGAACGACTCTGGCTAACGGTCTAGGCAAGACCAGAAATCAGAAACCCCCGCTCCCCACCCGGAGCGGGGGTTTTCTTTTGCGCGGCGAAGGAGAAGTCCGGTGGAAAATATTTTTGAAGAGATTGATGCCGATCAAGCTGTTTTGAAAGGCGGGACGATCGCCGTAGTCGGTTACGGCAGCCAGGGCCGAGCCCATGCGATGAACCTGCGCGACAGCGGCTTCGAGGTCATCGTCGGCGCGCGCGCTGGTGGGGCTGCCGACCGCACGGCGCGGGCCGATGGCTTTTCGACAATGATCCCGGCGGAGGCGGCGCGAGAGGCGTCGCTAGTGGCGCTGCTGACGCCAGATATGACCCATCGCTCCGTCTACGACGACGATTTGGCGCCCAACCTGTCGCCCGGCGACGCGCTGCTCGTCGCGCATGGTTTCTCGGTTCAATATGGGGAGATCGTGCCACGCGAAGACATCGACGTCCTGCTGGTCGCGCCGAAAGGGCCGGGAGCACTGGTCCGCCGCGAATATGAAATCGGGCGCGGCGTGCCTTGCCTGTTCGCTGCCCGCCAGGATGCGAGCGGCACGGCGCGTGCCAAGGCGCTTGCCTATGCGTCGGGGATCGGCGCCACCCGCGCCGGCGCGATCGAAACCAGTTTCGCCGAGGAAACCGAGACCGATTTGTTCGGCGAGCAGGCCGTCCTGTGCGGCGGCGCGAGCGAATTGATCGTCGCGGGTTTCGAGACTTTGGTCGAAGCGGGTTACAAACCCGAGGTCGCTTATTTCGAATGCATGCATGAGCTCAAGCTGATCGTCGATCTGCTCTACGAAGGCGGTCTCTCCAGGATGCACCAGTTCATCTCGGAAACGGCCAAATATGGCGATCTCGTCTCCGGTCCGCGGATCATCAACGCCGACACCAGGAAGCGCATGCGCGACGTGCTGCGCGACATTCAGAGCGGCGAGTTCGCCCGTCAGTGGATCGCCGAAAACGCGGCCGGCAAGCCCAATTACGATGCCCTGCTCGCCGCGGACCTCGATCAGCCGATCGAAAAGGTCGGCGCGCGCCTGCGTCAGCATATGGCCTGGCTGCAGAGCCGGCCCGAAACCGCGGCCGCCTGATCGTGGCGAGTCCGGCCGCCCAACCCGATGCGCGCGGCGTCCCGGCGCCCGTCACCGGCGCTCGTCTGGTGGTCGAGGCGCTTGAGCGCGAGGGGGTTCGCTATGTGTTCGGCTATCCCGGCGGCGCGATCATGCCGGTCTACGATGCGCTGCCCGGATCGAACCTTCAGCATATCCTCGTCCGCCACGAACAGGCCGCCGCGCTCGCGGCCGATGCCTGGGGACGAGTCACGGGCGAACCCGGCGTGTGCCTTGCGACATCCGGTCCGGGCGCAACCAACCTCGTCACCGGTATCGCCAATGCCTTCATGGACAGCGTGCCGATGGTCGCGATCACCGGCCAGGTCGCGTGCCATCTGATCGGCACCGACGCCTTTCAGGAAGTCGACATTTTCGGAATCACGCTGCCGATCGTCAAGCACAGCTACGTCGTGCGACGAGCCCAGGACATACCCCGCATCTTCGCCGAAGCCTTTTCGATTGCCCGCTCCGGGCGCCCCGGCCCGGTGCTGATCGATCTTCCCAAGGACGTGACGATTCAGGCCGTCACCCCGGAACCGTTTGAAATATCCGATCCGGGACCAGGGCCGATCGACGAGGAAGCGCTCGCCATGGCCAATGCGATGATCGCGGGGGCACGCGCGCCGATCCTCTACTTCGGCGGCGGAATCGCGATTGCCCGCGCGGAACGCGCGCTGAGAGAGTTTGCGGCGCGGGCGTTGATGCCTTCGGTCGCGACTCTCAAGGGGCTGGGTGCGATCCCGACCGACGCGCCGGATTTCCTCGGCATGCTCGGCATGCACGGCACGCGCGCGGCGAATGTCGCGATCGACACGTGTGACTTGCTGATCTGCGTTGGCGCCCGTTTCGACGACCGGGCGACGGGCAAACTCGATACCTTTGCGCCCCGCGCACGGGTGATCCACTTGGACGGTGATCCGGCCGAAATCGGCAAGCTGCGCCGCGCCGAGGTCGGCATCGCCGGGGACCTCAACCAGATTCTCGACCGGCTGACCGCAGTCCCGACCGACGCCTCCGACTGGCGCGCGAAGTGCCAGGACCATAAGCGGCAGTGGGCAATGAACTATGACGCGCCCGGCAACGGCATTTTCGCGCCCGCCCTGCTCAAGCAATTGGCGGAGCAAGCCGGGGACCGCGCGATCTTCACCTGCGACGTCGGCCAGCACCAGATGTGGGTGGCGCAGCATTGCCGCTTCAGTCGCCCGCAAGCGCATCTCACCAGCGCCGGCCTCGGCACGATGGGCTACGGCATCCCGGCGGGGATCGGCGCGATCCTCGCCGCGCCCGACGCGACCGTTATCACGGTCAGCGGTGACGGTTCGATCATGATGAACATCCAGGAGCTGGCGACGATCAGGCGCTACCGGCTGCCGCTCAAGATACTGCTGCTCGACAACAGCCAGCTGGGGATGGTGCGGCAGTGGCAGGAACTGTTCTTCGACGAGAATTTCTCCGAGATCGATCTTTCCGACAATCCGGATTTCGCGGAAGTCGCGCGGTCGTTCG
>JBKJTQ010000101.1:0-16535 GCA_046589895.1 Sphingomicrobium sp. | reverse complement strand
TGCCGAAGCTGCCCTGCGGCCCGCCATGAACGACGAAGGCAATCGGCAGCTTGCCGCGCGCGGCGACAGGCTTGAGCCTGAAACCCCACACGCGGTCATTGTTCGCGCCTTTGAACGCGAACTTTTCGAAGTTCACCGGGTCGAGCTGCGACAGCAAGCCGCGATTGACGTCGGTCAGCCGCGTGACCTGTCCGCGCGAATTGACGCGGAACAAATCGTCGGGCGCCAGGATGCTGTTCTGGGTAAAGATCGCGCCGCCGTCGCGGGTCGCGGTGACATTGCCGGCGTGGCCGTTGCCGGTCAGGCGGACGACCTGCCCGCTGGCGGCATCGACGCGCCACACCGGGCCCTCCATCACATCGTCAGCGGTGATGAGTAGGCTGCGGCTGTCGGGGGCCCAGGCGAGCGACCCCGCCGAGCGGTCCCAACCCTGGGTGAGGGCGCGGGTGCGACCACTCGCTAGGTCGCGCAGCATGATCACCTGGCGATCGGACTCATAGCCCGCGCGCGCCATCGACACGTAAGCCAGCGTGCGGCCATCGGGAGACAAAGTCGGCAGCGTGTCGGTGCCGTCATTGGCGCCGGTCAGATTGACCGGCGCGCTCGACCCGTCGGCGGGCGCGGCGAAAATATCGAGGTTGGTCGAGACCGGCTCAATCCGCCCCGCCTCGCGCAGCGCGAAATAGACCATGCGGTCATCGGCAGAGATGGCGATTTCCTCGCCCCCGCCAAACGGCTTGGACGGGGTGTCACCGACGAGGTTGCCGGTGACGCGCGCTTCGCGGCCGAGCTGCCCGCGCACCACGGAATAGCTGTACAGGCGCGACTTGGTCCCCGGTTCGGCCCATGTGTCCCAGTGGCGAACGAACATCTGGTCATAGACGCGCCCGCTTCCCGGCCCCTTGGCGATGCTGGTCGTGGCGCAGGCGAGGTCGGGGCAATCGGGGCGGTCGGCCCACACCACCACGCGATTGCCCGAAGCCGAGACCTTGAAGCCCGAAATGTCGGCGCGAAAGTCGGACAATTGCACCGCCTTGCCCCCCATCGGCATACGGAACAATTGGTCGCGCTCCTTGACTGCGGATAGGTACCAAATCGCGCCGTCGGCGCCGAACATCGCATCGTGCGCGCCCTTCAACGCGGCCACCGGCTGCGGTGTCGCGCCGGGGCGGCCGAGATCGAGCAGATGGATCGGGTTGGCGCGGCGGTTCTTGGCGAGATCAGTGCTCGACAGCGTGAACAGGGCAAAACGCCCGTCGGGCGAAATGCTCGGGCTGCCGATGCGGTGCATCATGTGCATGTCGGTCGCGGTCATCGGTCGCGCGAGCGACGGAGTTGCGGCAACCAGGGCGGAGGCCGCAACGGCGGCGAGCGTAATGGGCTTGATCATGGTGCAAGGGTAGGCAGAGGGCATTGAGCTTGCAATCCATCATGCTGAACTTGTTTCAGAATCCATGCGGGAGACGGTGCCGCGGGTTACCGAATGGACCCTGAAACAGGTTCAGGTGACGTCCATCATCAGACCGGCCGCCCGGTGATGCGGTGGATTTCGCGCTTCACATGCTCGTCGACGACCTGCGGCAGATGGTCGTCGAGCCAATCTTTGAGGATCGGGCGGAGCATTTCGCGGACCAGTTCCTCCAACGGATTGGCGGCGGGCGCGGGCGGCGGGGCGGCGGCGGCGACGCTCGCCAATTCCTCAAGCCGCAACCGGCTCGAATCAGCGACCGCTTCGCCGAGCAACGGCGGACCGAGATCGATCGGCGGGGCAAGTTGCTCCTCGACCACCTCGTCGAGTTCGAGCACATCCTCCTCGGCAGTCATTTCGGCAGTCGCGTCGACGGCCGGCGCCGGTGGCGGCGCAGCGGCGCGAATCTCCTTTTCCTCGGCGATCACGCGCTTGATCGAGGCGAGGATGTCTTCCATCGAGGGTTCGCGGGCCGATGCCATGCCCCTGCCTATCGCCTATCGCG
Organism: Sphingomicrobium sp.; assembly: GCA_046589895.1. Taxonomy (GTDB): domain Bacteria; phylum Pseudomonadota; class Alphaproteobacteria; order Sphingomonadales; family Sphingomonadaceae; genus Sphingomicrobium. The sequence continues at coordinate 14,562 of JBKJTQ010000101.1, read as the reverse complement.
TCGCCGGAGTCACGCCTGGAGGTAGCTCCTCCTCCTGCGGCGTCACGGTGCGGGTGGCGACAGGTTCGTGCCGCCGCTCGCCCGCCCAATCGCTCCAATTGCCCGCGACACTGCGATAATTGCCGAGCGGATCGTAGAGCAGTCCGCCTTCGAGCCCGAGGTCGTCGGCCTCGGCCTGCCCCATCGCGTTGAGCAATTGGAAACCCGCGACATAGGCATCGCGCCGCGCGGTGACGAGCTGGACCTGTGCATTGAGCAATTCCTGCTCGGCGTTGAGGACGTCGAGGATGGTCCGCGTGCCCACGCTATTTTCGGCGCGCGCGCCTTCGAGCGCCAGCTCGTTGGCCGACACCGCGACCTGGTTCGAGGCGATCGCATTTTGCGCCGCCTGATAGAAAGCATAGGCCGAGCGGGTGGTCGCGACGACCGCGCGCTCGGTGGCGATGCGCTGCTCGAGCGTCTGGCCTTCGAGCGCTTGCGCCTGGCGAATCCGCGCCGCCGGGAGCCCACCTTGGTAGAGCGGGATCCGCCCCGACACCCCGACCGTGGTCGCGGTGCCCGAGGTCGCGGTGCCGTCGGGGACGTTGCTGTTCAGCCTATTGGCATAATCCCCCGATGCGACCCCCGAGACGGTCGGCAGGCGGCTGGCGCGCGCGGTGCGGACGTCGAAACCAGCGGCGGCGGTCTGACGCGTGATGGCGATCAGGTCGGGGTTGTTGGCGAGCGCGATCTGTACCGCCTGGTCGGCGCTGGCCGGCAGGGGCGGAAGCGGCGGCGGCGGCTGAAGCGCATCGGGGCGGCGGCCGATGATGCGGCGGTAATTCTCTTCGCTCGACACGAGCCTGCCCTGGACAGTCGCGAGATTGGCGCGGCCGAGCGACAGCCGCGCCTCGGACTGGGCGACATCGGTGCGGGTGATGTCGCCGATCTCGAAGCGGTCGCGCGTCGCTTCCAGATTGGTGGTCAGCACGCGCACCTGATTATTGTTCAGTTCGACGATCGCGCGGTCGCGGATCACGTCCATGTAAGCCGCGACAGCTTCGGTGAAGACGTCGCCCTCGACCGCGCGCAGCGTCGCGCGCCCCGCCTCGACCCGCACCTTGGCGGCTTCGATCGAATTGCGCACCGATCCGCCGTTGAACAGCGGATAGCTGAGGTCGACCCCGCCGTTGATGTACGGCCCCTTGCCGCCGCGCCGAAACACCCCGGCCTGCGTAAGATCGCGATTGACGCCAAGATTGGCGCCGACCGACGGCCGACCCGCGGCGCGCGCGATCGCGACACTGGCGTCGGTCGAGCGGAGCGATTCGCGCTGCGCGGTGAGCGTCGGATTATTGGCGTAGGTCGATACCAGCGCCTCGCGCAGCGTATCGGCCGACGCGGTCCCGGCAAGCAGGGCCAGTGACAGCGATCCGATCAACAGATGACGTGACAAGGGCGGCTCCAACATGACGTTAAAAAGTGAAGGCTCGCGGCCGATCGAACTGGCCTAGCGGGGCGACATCGGCATCGACGATGATGCGCAGCCCGAGCCCGCCCGCCACCGCGCGGCCGACCACCAGACGGCTGACTCCGCGCTCGCGCAGCGCGGTGGCAAGACGCCCGCCCTCGACCAGATAGTCGACCAGCGGCTGCGGGATATGCTCAACCGCGCCGTCAATCAGGATCAGGTCGAAGCGCGCGTCGGCCCCAGTCTCCGGGCCCGCGTCGGGGCCGCCGATCGAGGTCACGTCGAGCCCCATCGCCTCGAGCAAGGCGGCGCTATAGCCGCTTCCCGCCGCGACCACGAGCGCTTGCTCGCCGGGGCGCGGAGCAAGCTCGCTGAGCAGCCGGCCGATAGCCGCGGGGGGCATCATCGAGCGGCCCTCGCCCAGCGCGATCGGGCGATCGAAATAGGCAAATGCGCGCGCGCCCTCGGGAACATAATCCTCGCGCGCGACCGATCCCATTGCGGCGAGCACGGCGCCATCGGTCACCGCCTCGGGACGCAACTGATTGTCGATCATGGCGCGGCGCGCGACATTATGATCCATTCGGTCCTCGGTCATGGCTACTGTCATACAGGCATAAGACAGTCGGGTTCAAGCCGCGCTTTATCGCGTGGCGCCCGCGCCGCCAAGCGCCGAGCGCCGCCATTCGTCGAAAGTGCGCCTTGACACGCCGCCCTCCACTCCCGCAATGCCGCGCCTCTTCGCGAGGCCCGATGGCGGAGTGGTTACGTAGGGGACTGCAAATCCCCGCACGCCGGTTCGATTCCGGCTCGGGCCTCCACTCACATTCTAGGTTCTCAGTCTTCCACTGATTACCTAGGAAGCGGCGCGGATGCGGACAGGCGAGCTTGAATCGAACCGCTACCGTCTAATGCTCGCTTTCGAATTTCAGCCAACTAGGGCCGACTAGAACCCAGGCAAGCCACGGGACTTGTTCTCGGGACAGTTGCGTCAAACATCAAAGCTGTATTAGTAGAGCAATACAACGAAGGACAGTCTCATGCGCTTGTGCCTAATCTTGATGACGGTTTTGGCGATGGCCCCGGTAGCCGCGCGCGCTCGGCCCGTTCCGCTGACTTCTGCAATCGTAGCTCTGGGCGACCCCCTCGCGTATCGCACTTTGACTCTGAAGGCGCGGGCGACGTTCGACGCCGGTAATTACGTCCAGGCCGAGCGACTATTCCGCCAGGCAACCCGGCTCTATCCCCTCGACTCGCAGAACTGGCGTTATCTCGCGGCGTCTCTCCGGCTGCAGGACAAATGGGCTGAGGCCGTCCCGGCCTATCAGATGTTAATCGACCGCGCTGGCAGCTTCGTCGGCAACGGGCGTTATTGGCAGGCGGTCGGCCAGGTGAAGCTCGGACGGACCGAAGCAGCGCTTGTTACGCTGAGGACGATGATCGAGGTCGACCATGAGTCGCATCGCGCCGCGCTGGCGAGCGATGATCAGTTCAAGTCGCTCCGGAAAGATCCGCGCTTCATCGCCCTGGTCGCGCCGCGGCCAGTCGCCGCGCCAGGTGACCGCGTAAGCGGCTGGCGCAGTGACCTAGCCCATCTCGTCGCTGAAATTCATCGCCTGACGCCTGACTTCCGCGGCCGTCCGCTGCCCGCTCCAACCGAAGCGATGGTCGCACGCCTGCGGGGCGCCATTCCGCGCCTCAGCGACGAGCAAATTTACGTCTCGATGTCGAACATCGTCGGCTCGCTCCATCAAAGCCACACAATGATGTGGGGTTTTTCGTTCGAGCCTGGCGCACGCCAGCGCATCGCCTTCAGCTTTCTTCCGGTGCAGCCTTACGCGTTCGGGGACGGCCTTTACATCGTTGCTGCCGAGCCATCATATCAGTCGCTTGTCGGAGCGCGCATCGCCGCCATTGGCGCCATGCCGATTGACCGCGTGATGTCGCGCATGCGCGAAGCCACCAGCTTCGGCAGCGAGGCGGAGTTCGCCTGGACCGGCCCGCTGCGCGCGATGAGTGTCCCATTACTGGTCGGCATCGGAGCCGCCGAGCGCGGCAAGTCAGTGATGGTAACGTTCGAGCAAAACGGCAGCAGCACCCGCGTTTCGCTTCAACCGACAGCGGCGATGCTCGGGCAAAAACTCCCCCGCCGCGGCGCCAGAGCCGGCGGTGGCGCGCAAGAAGCGCCGTTCGAGCTGAGCCCGGCCGACGATGGCTCGACCATGATTGTGCGCTTTGATCAGGTGCAGGACAGCGAAAAGGAAACTCTATCGGCTTTTGGTGCGCGTGTCGGCGCTGCGCTGGTCAATGAAAAGGTGCGCAGCGTGGTAGTCGACTTGCGCCTCAACAACGGGGGCAACAGCTTTCTCTATCCCGACCTCATCCGCGCTCTTGCTGCCTTCTCGACGCGTCCGGGGCGGCAGGTCTACGCACTGATCGGTCGCAACGTCTATTCGGCGGCGGGCAATTTCGCGACCGACCTCGAGCGTTTCGCCAATCCCATTTTTATTGGCGAGCCGACGGGAAACACGGGTAACCAATTCGGCGACGAAGGCTCAGTCGTCCTTCCGTGGAGCGGCCTTCACGCGACGATTGCCTCGGTTAAATGGCAGCTAAGCGATCCGTGGGACACGAGGGGCTCAATCGTACCCCAGATTCCGGTGGAAATGTCGGCAGCGGACTATTTTGCCGGACGCGACCCGGCAATGGAGGTCGCGCAAAGGCTGTCACATATCAAGCGGTGAAACAGCCGAAAGGCCGGTAGAGGTCACGAACGTGTGTGCTCGCTGCCGCTCGCAGAAGCTTTGGAGAGGTGGCTATCCGACCTTCGCGGTCAATCGATCACTAACGAAAAATCGGCCACTCAGAGCGCCGATGACTGGACTCCGTCGGCCGGAAGAGCGACTCACTTGACTAGGCGGGATGATAGATTCTTTCTCTGCGGTTCAATTTGTGGCCGCCCCTCCAGGCACATTTCTAGTTTTCGGTCTCCCCACTGATTACGTAGAAAACGGAGCAGTTCTGCGGAGAATTCCTGGGCCTAACTCCTTTTGCAGAGACTGTCCCGATCACAGGCTTTGCGCCGATTCGAGCCCGCAGTCTCTGAGGCCAAATTTCGGTGTACGGTTTGAGTTTACGCCGCACTTCTGATGCGCGACATTTGAGACTGACTGCCGACATGCGAGCTTTAATCGAACCGCGACGGTGGATACCCGTTGTCAAACCATTGCGGATATCAGCCTCGGTTGGCCAGAATGGTGGAAAGGACCGCAGGGACGCTCTGAAATGAGTGTGCGCGCGACCGCCCGCGCGCTCAAAATACCGCAGATGCGAGCGAAGGTTGGCGAGCCGAGGTCGGAGGATCCCGGCCCGCCCCTCGTTACCAGGCCAGCTGAAACCCGGCGCGAGCTCCGACTTGCTTGCTGTTGATGCCGTAACCCAACCCCGCCGACACCGACGACATATTCCCGACCGCCACGGAAACCGCGCTCGCAAAGCTAATCCGATCCTTAAAATAACCAATTCCGCCTGTGACCGCCACGTGTGCGCCAGCGGGGATCGCCGGAGTGTCCATTGCAAGCGCCATCGCGACACCCTCATTTGCGTCGCGAATGTCACTTCGGCTGCGATTGGCAAGCTGGAATAATTCGATGGAATCGTTACTGAGCGCAGCCAGGCTATTGCCGAGGCCAGCGTTAACTGCATTCAGCTGGCCAAGATTGACCGCGTCGGTTGTGGCGGTTCCGGCGGCGACATTGACGATTCGCCGCTCGGTTCCACTTGCGCCGACTGATACCGTATTAACCTGGTTGGCAATCGAGCCTTGGCCAAGAGCGACACTGCCGTCGGCGGTGGCAGCGGCGGTATTGCCAATTGCGATTGACCCGATCCCGGAAGCGTTGGACAGCCTGCCTATGGCGATCGCAGACGCGCTGCTCGCAAGCGATGCCGCCCCAACCGCGACAGTGTCAGCACCGGCCGCAGTAGCGCTTGGGCCAATCGCGACCGATGCTATGCCAGCCGCGCTGGTCTGGGCTCCCGCACCAATCGCAATACTGCTCGCGCCAGTGGCGGTTGTCACCTTCGCGTTAAACGCGTTGAAGCCGCCGATCGCAATCGACTGGACGCCGAGCGCCCCTGAAGAAGTGCCCACAGCCGTGCCCCGGGCGGCCGCGGTAGTGTTCTGGCCAACCGCGGTTCCGCCGATCCCTGTCGCGTCCGAATTGGTGCCGCACTCGGTAGTTCCTGCAAGCAACGGATCGTCGTTACATTCGGGTGTCGGATCTGCAAGGCTCGGTGAAGCACTGAGCAGGGCCAGGGTTCCGAATGCCGCAAAAAGGAAGTTCTTGCTAATTTCCTTAGTCATCGATTCTCTCCTCCGAACGGCCGGCGGGAATGTCCGACGGCCACAAGAATATTGAGCCCGCAGCTTCGGGTTGACCATGATGGCGCGATTATCTTTCCGTGATGGACTGATTAAAAACTGCTGGATCGACCGTGAATTAGTCGGATCAGTCCATCGCGGCCGTTTGCTGTCCATCCGGCAGCGGACCTGCAGCGTTCGAATCAATCGAGAATGTGGCGGTGAGGAACCCAGCATGCTAGAAGTGCCGCGCTGCACGAGGCCGGTTAAGGCCCATGTTCAGCAGGACTGTGAGCGGGGTCGATGGGACGAAATTTCTTCAGCACTGCGGCGGGCGTCGATACCCTGGCCGCGCGCTTGGTGCCGCCAAGCCTGCTTCCTCCCAGGATAACCTCGCTCGCCCATCGAGCTGATTTCCGCGTCGGCGAGACGCTGGTGCAACCCTCGCTACGCTTGTTTCGAGGAGCGGGCACGCGTGCGATCGCTGAGCCCCGCGTGATGCGCGTGATGCTCGCGTTGGCCGACGCGCGCGGCGCGGTGCTGAGCCGCGAAGATCTGATTCGGACTTGCTGGGACGATTTGATCGTCGGCGATGAAGCCATCAACCGGGCGATCTTCGAACTACGCCGCATAGGCCGGACGGTCGGCGGGGGCTTTCAAATCGAAACCATCCCTCGAGTTGGTTATCGCCTACTCGGTCAGGTTTGTCCCGCCCCAGAAAGCATTGGCGGCGCAAACCTGACCAAGGCAGCGGCGGGGTCATGGGCGAGCCGTCGAGGCGCGATCGGCGGCGCTGTGGCGGCGCTCACGGTTATAGGCTTGGCGAGCTTCGCGCTTTTACCCCACGCCGATCCGCGCGCGGCGGCGTTGCGGCTGCGCGGTGAGCAGGCATTGCGCGATGAATTGCCCGACAGCGACGAACAAGGTGTCGGCTTTCTTCGCGAAGCGGTAGCGCTCGAACCCCGAAATGCCGCGGGCTGGGGGCTTCTGGCGTTGGCGCTCCGAAACATCAGTGAACATGCAGCGCCGGGTAAGTCGTCCGAGGCGCTGCAAGCCAGCGAACGAGCCACCGCCCGCGCAATCGCCATCGATCCGACGGAGGCCAACGCCTTGGCCGCCCAGGCGACGATCCGCCCCGAATATGGTGACTGGTATGCTGCGGAGGATCGAATTCGCGCTGTCCTCAAGGTGGCGCCCAATCACGCATATTCGTTGGCCTCACTTGGATATCTGTTTGAGTCGGTCGGCCGTAGCCGGGAATCGGCGTTGGTTACGGCTCGGGCCGCCGAACTTGAGCCGCTTTCCCCGGTCTTTCAGTATCGGCTGGCCTACAAGCATTGGATCCTTGGCCGGGTGACCGAGGCAGACCAGGTCATCGACCGCGCTCTGCAACTCTGGCCGAGGCACCCAAGCGTCATATTTTCGCGGCTGCTGATCTACGTCTGGACCGGACGTTTCAAGCCCGCTCTGGGGATGTTGAACGACAACGAAGCAATCAAAGCCGCGATGCCGCCCCAGGCGGTCAATATCTGGCGACTGACGATTGATGCCCTGCAAAATGAGCAACCCGAAGCGAAGACCCGCGCTCGCGATGCGCAGATCGCCGCCGCGATCCGCAACCCGCAATTCGCCGTGATCGCTGTGCAAATACTTTCGATGCTTGGCTTCATCGATGACGCGTTCGCGGTGGCGGAAGGTTATCTGCTTCGCCGAGGGGCGCTGATCGGCTCGTTGCGCCTTTCGCAAGAACAATTAGTGGTGAATGACCAAGAGCGCCGCAAAACCGTTATGTTATTCAACCCAAGCACGGCAGCGATGCGCGTCGATTCCAGGTTTTCGCGCTTGGTCGAGGAGATGGGGCTGGCTGCATATTGGAAACGGCGCGCCATCGTGCCTGATTTTCGGTCGCGGCTTCCGTGACATTTCCAACAGCCCTTAGCGAACCATCATCATCAAACCATTGGCTCCAGGTGGAACGGGCGCCACGCACACTGCGTTCATGTTAGTTCTCCATGCAAAGCGGTCACTCGATCACCGATCAGAAACCGGTCACTTCGCACGTTGATGGCTGGACTTGGTCCGCCGGAAGAGCGACTCCCTTGACTAGGCGGGATGATGAAACTTTTCTCTAGGTTCGATTTGTGGTCGCTCATCCAGGCAGATTCTAGGTTTTCAATCTCTGCACTGATTATCCAGAATGCCGCGCAGTTCTGCGGAATTCTTGCGCCTAAACCCTCAGCAGAGACTGCCCCGATCTCAAGCCTTGCGCCAATTCGAGCCCGCAGTCTCTGAGCCCAATTATCGGTGTAGGGTTTGAGTTTTGGCTGCACGTCTGATGCACGACGGCAGAGACTGACCATCGGACAGGCGAGCTTGAATCGAAGCGCGAGGGTCTGATGTCCGCTTTCGACGGTGGGTTCAATGGGTGGTTGCAACACTTCATTCTTATGATGGGATGGAGGTTTAGCGATGAGGCAGCGACGGCGCTGCCAGTATCTTCCCAAAGGCACCGATCTATCCGTCTTCAGTCAGGCCAAGCTAAGCGCACTGGCACGCCAGCTTAATGAGAGACCGCGCAAGACGTTGCTTTTTCAGACACCGCTGAAATGTTCGCACGAAGTGTTGCAACTACCCGGCGAACCCACCACCCAAAGCAGACATTTGACGATTGCCGTCGAGGCACATCAAACTGCCGCGTTACGAGCTTACTTCGGGCGGTGCGAAAAGGATCAACTCGACCCGCTGGGAGCCGTCCACATAAGCGTCATGACCGGGCGGTATCTCAAAGAAGTCCCCGGTCGTTATCCGCGTTTCCGTGTCGGATTCAACCATGCGAACCACGAGGTTACCACCGATACAGTAGCCCGTATGACGCATCGGGCAGGTTGCCGGAAAGCCGAGCAAGGGTTTCTCATCCTTTTCCCACGTCCAACCGGGTTCGAATGTGGCAAGCATGCCAGTCGTGCCGTCGCTCATTTTGATGATGGAGATGCCGCCTGCCTCCTTCATGTCGATGGAATCGTCTCCAGCCTCGAAACGCCTAACCTCAATCGCAGCATCCATGAGTTGAACTCCTTTTGTGATCCTTGGTGTAAACACAATGGCCGCAAACGAGAGGCGAGTTGGTCGGTAACACAGCGAAGGGGAGAATGCATGGTGTCCGCTTCGGTCGAAAGCGGTAAGTCTGCTATGGTGAAGAGCAGCCTTTTCAGTTTTGCCAATCAGGCGCGTTTATCGCGATCCACGTCGCTTGGGCGGAGGCCACCAAGGTGCCGTCTTCGCTGTGGAGCGCGGTGCCGACAATGTGCTTACGACCGGTGCTTTTGATAGGCCAGCCGGTAATGATCATGCGTTTGCGCGCCAGTGGGGCGCTGTGCAGAGCAACGCCGAGGCGGCCGAGAACAGCCGGACCAGATAGTGACTGAACGGCGAAATAACCGGGACAATCAAGTGCTGCCCACACAAACTCGGAACTCAACATTCCGGATTCATCGGCAAAGCGGGGATCGGGTCGCCAGGTTGAGGCGACGCCACTCTGTCCCGGCTCTTCGCAAGACCCTGCGAAGATGCGCAGCCCGTCTCCGGTTTCTCGGTCGGGGCCGCACACGAAGCAAGTCGGGAAGACGTGCTTATGGAAACCAGTAAACCGCTCTTCGGCGTCAGCGGCCGCTGCAAAGGTTGGCGGAGGGGGCACGACGAGATCGATTTCGGCTTGCGCCACTTCGGCGACGAGTATGTCGCCAGACCATAAGGACGCTCCCGCTGGCGAGTGTTCGACCCGCAGCTGCGCTTCCAGCGGCGGTGGAGCCTTCAGCGTGACCGCACAACCGAAGCTGCCTACCTCCCGCGCCAGCAGACCGGCCACATAGCCGCCATTGCCACTCGATGGCGGTCCGCAGAAACGCTTTTCGATTCGTAGCATCGATACCATGGAGACGTGCCTCTCACAGTAGGCGCAGGTCCGCAATGGGTCGAAATCTAACATTAACCATCTGATTTGGGTTGAAAGCTGACTGTCCGTTTGGGTCGAACGTTCTGGTTGCCGGTGACGGAAGGTATGGCGGGGGCGTGGCTTGCACTGCCAGGGTCGTTCCGAGTGCAAGTACAAGTGAAATTGACATCTTTGGCACGCCTCCACTCTCTGACTACCACAGCCGAAGCGAATCAAATTCACCGAGCTAATTTCCGCATTTACGGGCTGACCGAACTCGTCGAAGGTTATGGCTTCGTTGCCGCGTTTGTCGCAGGGCTAGTGCTTCGCCGACAGGAGTCCGAACACAAATTTCATGGTCAGCTCCATAATTTTAGCGAGGCGATCGGGCATATGGAGATCGTCTGCTTTCAGCGTTCATCTGTGAGAGGCGGACGCTCAATCTGGCGGCTGGCACTGCCTGCTTTGGAGCCCCGATGCGTCTCTATGGAAGTCAGCGGCAAGTTGATGTCTGGTCTAAGTTCGAGGCCTCACGGGACCCTCATCGAAGAAATCGACGCGCCCATCGTCGAGATCGTAACGGGCACCGATCACGCGCAACCGACCCGTCATTATCCGATCCAGAATCATGGGCTCCGAGAATTCCCTTAGCCGACCGACCGTCCGACTGACATTCGCTCGAACAGAAGCGTCCAACAGATCCACGGCTCCTTGCCTCCGTGCGTCGAGTACGGCTGGAATGATCGGCTCGACCATTCGTCCGATGCTGCCTGGGAACGTGGCACCTTTTTCAACCACCGAGACCGCCGCTGCCACCGCACCGCAGCGCTCATGACCCATTACCACCACGAGGGGCACGTTCAGCTCCACGACCGCATACTCCAGGCTGCCCATGGCCGCAGTGTCGATGGTGTTCCCGGCATTGCGAATTATGAACAACTGCCCAAGCCCTTTCCCAAAGAGCACCTCCGGTGGAACCCGACTGTCCGAGCATGACACCAGCACTGCCACAGGATATTGTGCGCGGGCAATTTCCAAGCGCCTGCGGCCACGCACGTCACCTGCGATTGGTTGGCCGCGCAGGAAGTCCGCGTTGCCGCGTTTAAGTTGAAGGAGGACTTGCTCCGGCGTCAGGGACGGCGGGGCAGGTAACGCCGTTCCCGGCGGGGGAGCGGCTAATACCGTGCTGCCCATCATCCCCAACGCAGTGGCGGCAGCTCCGACTGCCGCGCGGCCCATCAGCGCTCGGCGAGACATTCCATCCCGTTCCTGCCCATCACACATTGACCGCTTCCTTCCAAATCGGGGGACACCCGCGTAGGCGCCCGGAAAATAGCTCAATAAAAAACCATGGTAGATGTTCCGCGCCTCGGCGCAGCAAATTCAACATCAGCAACGCGAACTGGGTTGCTAGACCGGAACGCGAATTCTCACCAAACGACTTCGAAGCGGCGTTCGCCCCGAAATCCCGTCCGGCCGATGTGCCGCCAGACGCGCAATTGTCCGTTCTGGGAAATATAACTGGCTTTTCATGATGGCCGCAATGGGCGCTAAGCGGGACGGCTCGACCTGGCCGTTAGCGGACCGGCCGCTTTACGCGCCCAATAGTTGAAAAACCGACGTTCACTACGTTGTGGTCAACACCGCTTTCGACGCAAAGTGGTGGGACCGACGAGCCAGCGAGTACTAGCTTTCGATTCTTAAATGCTGACCACGGCTGTGAGGCACCATATTGATGGGGGTTCATCTATTATCGCTGACGCTGAAACCGGCGGTGCTGATGGTGATACGCCTTTGGGCAGCTGCCCTCACTGAGGTCTTCGCTTACGCTCGTCACACTGTTTGGAACAGGGTGCCGCCAGCACGGTTACCAGCTTCACCAGGAGAAACTTTATGAACAAGCGCCAACTAGGCAGCAGCGATTTGCACGTCTCGGAAATCGCCCTCGGATCGTGGCTGACCTATGGCGTCGGCGTCGAGATCGAGGCGGCACGGCGCTGCCTGGATACCGCGTTCGATGAAGGCATCAATTTTATCGATACCGCCAATGTCTACGGCAACGGCGCGGCCGAAACCTTCCTTGGCGATGCGCTTAAGAATCGCTCGCGCGAAAGCTATGTACTCGCGACGAAGCTGTTCTTTCCAATGGATGGCGATAATCGTGGGCTGTCGCGAGCCCAGATCGCAAAGCAGCTCGATGCATCGCTCAAACGGCTCAACACTGATTACGTCGATCTCTATCAATGCCATCGCTACGATGAGGAGACACCGCATGAGGAGACGATGGACGCGCTCACCGAAGCGGTGCGGAGCGGCAAGACCCGATACATCGGCTTCTCCGAATGGACCGCGCCACAGATCGAGGCCGCGCTTTCGGTCGCCGGGGCGGAAAAGTTCGTCTCGAGCCAGCCGCAGTACAGTCTGTTGTGGCGTGAGCCTGAGGCCGAGGTCATCCCCGTGAGCGCAGCCAACGGCATCTCGCAGATCGTCTGGTCGCCCCTCGCGCAGGGCGTATTAACCGGTAAATATTCGCCAGAATCACCGCCGCCGGAGGGCAGCCGTGCTACGAGCCCGGAGATGGGTGGCTACATCGGCGGCCTCATGAAGCGCTCCGTGCTCGAAGCGGTCCAGCAGATGCAGCCAATCGCCGAGAAGGCCGGCCTCTCGTTAGCTCAATTCGCACTGGCATGGATTCTGCGCGAGCCTAATGTCGCATCGGCGATTATTGGTGCCTCGCGCCCCGAACAAGTTGTTGAAAACGCTGCGGCGTCGCGTGCGAAGGTCGATCCGGCGCTATTTGCCAAGGCTGAAGTGATCTTGATGGGGGTGTGCTAGACCAGCCCGATGATCGTTAGGGCCCGCAGCCTTCACCTAATCAATCCTAAATCCCGCTGTACAATTAATTGAATTTTGCAGGGTCGATTGAGGCGAAGCGTTCGTTACCTTCACTAAGCAGGAAGGAGACGATCATGGAGCGAGAAATAACTTCCACGATCGAGCAGGGCATGGTGGGACCGGGAACGGCGGTGCCCCAGGGATAATAGGCAACTAACATCACGGCGTGAACGCAATCGAAGGCGCATTCAACAACTTGCGGGAACTTCAACCGAAAAGAACTTAACATGGGTGGTGTAAGCGGTTCTGGCGGAGTCGGCGGCTCGGGCGGCGGTGGATCCGCGACGGGCGGCGCCAGCGGCTCGGGAGTTTTGGGCGGGGCAAGCGGCAGCGGCCCGTCGCTTGGCGGCGCAAGCACCGCAGATCAAAACAATGGTTCGGACCCCGTCGATCGCGGAGACGAGATACCTCAGCGCGGTTCGACCGACGGCTCGATCGGCGGCGCGAGCGGTCTAGGCGGCATGGCGGGATCCAGCGGGGGAGGTTCGCCAAAAGGGGGCGCCAGCGCCTCGGACAGGTCCAACGTCCCGTCGCCTGCCCTCGATCCGTCGAGCAGCACGTCTCCTGATGGCAGGAAGCGAAATAAAGGTCAAAGCGGCGCCAAGACGGTCGGCTACGACTACAAGCGCTGACTCAGTAGGCAAGGCAGACGCGGCTTTGATCGCCCGAGCGGGGAACCCGACGGCTTGTCGAAGTGCGGGCAACTGAGGCGGGCGCGAAGCTGTCCTTCTGACGGTCGATCGCGCGCAAGCCTCCCAGTTCCGTCCAGATATGTGATCCGGACACAGGGCCTCAGAACCCAACCGCGAAATCTAAAGCTAACTTCGGTTCGGGTGGAGAAGTCCGGCCGAACAGCTTCGCGGACGGATGGTCCTTCTTCACGCTGAATGAGCGATCCCGAGGCCGACGAGCGCTGATGCCGCAGCCCTAACCCGTTACCCTGATACGCCCTCCGGCATTCGCTGTTCGAGGTGCGCTGATCCCTGTTATCGACGAAAATTCCCTGTTCGGCGAGTTGGGAAATCGTTTGAAAATTGCCGCAAATCTGCGGATTAGGAAGAGCGGGAAAGTCGTAACCAGTGATAAAAAGGTGTGTTTTCCCAGTAAACTCCCTGATAACAGGGAAAATCAGGGAGACGGGGCAGCGACGCACTGCCTGCGTCACCATCCTCAAGAGACAAACACCTTGATCGCGATGATTTTTTCCTGACGTAGGGCAAGCGAGCCCCACATTTGCCCCACACGTATTATGCCTTCATCCGCGACCAGGTTATGTCCGTAATAAATCCGGATTGAGCGTCAGCGGCCGAGATGATGATCAAAAAAATTGGCGATGACCGCATAGGCTTCTTTCGACTCGGGAAGTTCGGCATCCGAGAAGAACGAATGCCAGACGCCTTCCCAGACATGGAGTTCGGCGTCGACCCCGGCCTTGACCAGCTCGCTATGCGACTTGACGACGCTGCTCATCGCGAAGTCGCGTGTCGCGGTGATCAGCAAGGTTGGCGGGAAGCGCGCGAGCACGGCTTTCGAATTGATCGGCAGGACGAGCGGATCGCGAAGATTGGCGCGCTCGAAATAGATTCGCGCGGCAAGCGTCCGCGGCGCGGTTTGCGGAGGCTGCGCGGCGAGGACCGGCGCAGTATAGGTCGAATCGCCGCTGAGATCGCCGGCCGAACCGCAGAACGTGCCGATCGCGCCCGGTCGCGGCAGCCCTTGATGGGCGATCAACGCAACAGTCTGGGCTGTCAGGATCGCTCCCGACGAGCAGCCGTAGATGCCGATGCTGCCGGGCCGGTAGCGTTTGAGCAGCGCGCGATAGACCGCGACCGCGTCGTCACTCGCCGCCGGGAAACGATACTCTGGCGCCATGCGATAATTGACCGCGACGACTTTCATGCCGGCGACCACGGCGATCGGGAT
>JBKJTQ010000256.1:0-2956 GCA_046589895.1 Sphingomicrobium sp. | reverse complement strand
ATCGAGCGGCAGGATATCGATCTTGCGTCCCTCCAGCTCGTAGCCGACGCAGACCTTGATTTCCTCCAGGCCGTCGAGCACGTCGAGCTTGGTGAAACACAGACCGCTCACGCCGTTGATGATGATCGAGCGTTTCAGCAGCGCCGCATCGAGCCAGCCACAGCGTCGGGGGCGGCCAGTCACGGTGCCCCGTTCCTGACCAACCGTCGACAGGTGATGGCCGACGCTGCCGGGTTCGTGCATCGGCAGTTCGGTCGGAAACGGCCCGCTGCCGACCCGCGTCGTGTACGCCTTGACGATCCCCAGCACGAACCCCGCCGCCGACGGTCCCATCCCGCTCCCCGGCCCGGTCGTCCCTGCGACCGTATTCGACGAGGTGACGAACGGATAGGTGCCGTGGTCGACGTCGAGCAGCACGCCCTGCGCGCCTTCGAACAGGATGCGCTTTCCGCCGCGATGCGCCTCGTCGAGGTCGCGCCACACTGGCCGCGCATATTGGAGCACGAAGCCGGCGATTTCGGACAAGTCGCGGCGCAGGCGCTCGCGATCGACCGCGGGCTCGCCAAACCCGGCGCGGAGCGCGTCATGATGCGCGCAGAGGCGATCGAGCAGGGGATCGAGTTCGCCAAGATGGGCAAGGTCGCACACACGGATCGCGCGGCGGCCGACCTTATCCTCATAAGCGGGGCCGATCCCGCGCCGCGTCGTGCCGATCTTACCCGCGCCCGAGGCGTCCTCGCGCAGCGCGTCGAGGTCACGGTGAATCGGCAGAATCAAGGGGCAAGTCTCGGCGATCATCAGCACCTCGGGGGTAATCACTACCCCTTGCGCCGACAATTTCTCGATCTCGGCTTTCAAGGCCCACGGGTCGAGCACCACGCCATTGCCGATCACCGACGGCGTTCCGCGCACGATCCCCGAGGGCAGTAGCGACAATTTATAGACCTGGTTGCCGACCACCAAAGTATGCCCGGCATTATGCCCGCCCTGGAAGCGGACCACCATGTCGGCGCGGCTGGCGAGCCAGTCGACGATCTTGCCCTTGCCCTCATCGCCCCATTGCGCGCCGATGACGGTGACATTGCCCAAACTGCCTGCTCCTCTTTCCCCTCGACCGTTCGTCCTGAGCCGGTCGAAGGACCGTCCTTCGCACGCATCGGAACCAGTGCAGCCCCTCGACAAGCTCAGGGCGAACGGATTTGGGCTTTAACTGATGGCGGTGACCCGCAATCAAGTGCGGCCTCTATTGACTAAGCAAGCGAGCGTCCAGCCGCGAGGCCTCTTGCGAAGTCGCCCGTTTGGCGCCACTTATCGTCCATGCTCAACCTCGTCTCGATCATCATCGGCTTGGTCGCGCTGATCCTCGCCGCCGTTGCCTTCCTGCCATTGCTCGGATGGGCGAATTGGCTGATCATACCGCTCGCGGTGATCGGCGCCGGGATCGGCGCGGCGAGCGCGGGCAAGGCGGGGCGCAATTTGAACCTCGCGGTGATCGTCATCGGCATCCTTCGCCTGATGCTTGGTGGAGGCATCATCTGAGCCGCGACGAACGCATCGACGCCTATATCGCGAAAGCTCCGGCGTTCGCCAAACCGATCCTCGACCATGTCCGCGCCCGGGTTCATGCGACCGTCACCGAGGTTGTGGAAACCCTCAAGTGGAGCGCGCCTGCCTTCACGTTGGACGGCAAGATCCTGCTCATCATGGCCGCGTTCAAGGCCCATGCCGCGATCAATTTCTGGCGCGGCGAAGAGGTTGGCGACGGCAAGCCCAAGTCTGGCGCGATGGGGCAATTCGGCAGGCTCGTGAAGCTGGGCGACTTGCCGTCCGACGCCGAGTTGGACGCGCTGATCGCCAAGGCAGCCGCCATGGCCAGGACCGCGCCCGCCCCGTGCAAGACCAAAAGCGCTCTCAAGCCCGCGGCCGAGCTCCATCCCGATTTCGCCGCCGCGCTCAATGCATATCCGGCGGCCAGGGCCACGCTTGACGGCTTCGCTCCTTCGGCGCGGCGCGATTATCTCGAATGGATTGCGGACGCCAAGCAGGACGCAACGCGAACCAAGCGCATCGCCACCGCGATCGATTGGTTAAGCGAGGGGAAAAAGCGCCATTGGAAGTATGAGAAATGCTAGGTTCGGGTAGGACTTAGCGTGTACTGACGTAGCGACCCGGCGCGTCCTCGATCGCTTTCTTCGACCCAGCACCTGGAACCCGCGCACCGCTCGCCTTGACCGTCCCGGGCGCCTGCGTCTTGAGCCACTCGATCCAGTCAGGCCACCAGCTGCCCTTATGCTCGGCGGCACCCGCAACGAAGTCGTCGAGGGTCGCCGGTGCCGGCTCCGCCTCATTGATCCAATATTGATATTTTCCCGCCGCCGGCGGATTGACCACCCCCGCGATATGCCCCGATCCGGCTAGCACGAAGCGCTTGGACCCCGACAATATCTTCATCAATTTCCAAACGCTCGCGCTCGGCGCGATATGGTCCTCGCGCCCGGCCTGAATGTAAGCCGGGGTGGCGATCATCTTGAGGTCGATCGGCACCCCCATGACTTGGACCGCGCCCGCCTCGACCAATTTATTGTCGCGATACAAGGATTGGAGATAGTCGCGGTGCCAACCGCCGGGCAGATTGGTGACGTCGCCATTCCAGTGAAGCAGGTCGAACGGCGGCGGGTCGTTGCCCATCAGATAATTGTTGACGACATAGTTCCAGATCAGGTCGCGCCCGCGCAGCAGGTTGAAGGTCGCCGCCATCACCCGCCCGTCGAGCACCCCGGTCTCGGCGGGGAGCTGGCCGAGCGTTGCCATCGTGTCGTCGCCGAGGAACAGCTTCAATTCCCCGGCATCCTCGAAATCGACCTGCGCGGTGAAGAATGTCGCCGACGCGACCTGCTTGGCCTCGTTTTTCGCCGCGAGATAGGCGAGAGTCGCGGCGAGCGTCGTCCCTGCCACG
>JBKJTQ010000247.1:0-4370 GCA_046589895.1 Sphingomicrobium sp. | reverse complement strand
CGGTGCCTTCGCAATGGGCGCAGGGCTTGGTCGACGCCTCGAGCACGCCGGTGCGCAGACGCTGGCGGCTCATCTCCATCAGCCCGAACGAGCTGATGCGGCCGACCTGGATGCGCGCACGATCGTTCTTGAGCGCGTCCTTCATCGCTTTTTCGACTTTGCGATTATGGCTCGATTGCTCCATGTCGATGAAGTCGATCACGACCAGCCCAGCCATGTCGCGCAGGCGAAGCTGGCGCGCGATCTCGTGCGCCGCTTCGATGTTGGTCGCAAATGCGGTCTGCTCGATATTATGCTCGCGCGTCGAGCGGCCCGAGTTGATGTCGATCGACACCAGCGCCTCGGTCGGGTTGATTACGAGGTATCCGCCCGACTTCAGCTGCACCACCGGATGGTACATCGCCGACAGTTGATCCTCGACGCCATAGCGCTGGAACACTGGCGTCGGATCGCGGTAGGCGGTGACCCGCTTGACGTGGCTCGGCATCAGCAGCTTCATGAAGCCGCGCGCCGCCTTATAGCCTTCATCGCCCTCGACGATCACTTCGTCTATTTCGCGATGATAAAGGTCGCGGATCGCGCGCTTGATCAGGTCGCTGTCGCGGTAGATGAGCGCGGGCGCCGAACTCGACAGCGTCTTCTCGCGAATCTCGTCCCACAGCCGCGCGAGATAATCGAAGTCGCGCTTGATCTCGATCTTGGTCCGCGACAGGCCAGCGGTGCGAACGATCAATCCCATCGTATTGGGCAAATTCAAGTCCGACATGATCGACTTCAGCCGTTTGCGGTCGGCGCCATTCGAAATCTTGCGGCTGATCCCGCCACCGTGCGAGGTGTTGGGCATCAGCACGCAGTAACGCCCGGCGAGGCTCAGATAGGTGGTCAGCGCCGCGCCCTTGTTGCCGCGCTCTTCCTTGACGACCTGCACCAGCAATACCTGGCGGCGCTGGATGACGTCCTGGATCTTGTAGCGGCGGCGCAGATTCTGGCGCTTGCGACGAAGTTCGTCGGCGGCACTTTCATCGACGGGCGAACGCGACGAGCCGGTGCCGACTTCCTCGCCGCCTTCGAGCCCGCCGTCCTCGTCGGGCTGGTCGTCGCCGCGATCGTCATCATCGTCGTGATCACCGTCCATATCCTCGTCGTCGCCATGCTCGGCGGCGCGCAGCCGTTCTTCCTCGGCGGCGTGCTCGGCTTCTTCGGCGAGAAGGGCGTCGCGGTCGGACTTGGGAATCTGGTAATAATCGGGGTGGATTTCGCTGAACGCGAGGAAGCCGTGGCGATTGCCGCCATAGTCGATGAACGCCGCCTGGAGCGACGGTTCGACCCGCGTCACTTTCGCCAGATAGATATTCCCTTTGAGCTGCTTATGCTCTTCGGACTCGAAATCAAATTCCTCGATCCGGTTTCCCTTGGCGACGGCGACCCGGGTTTCCTCCGGGTGGCGCGCGTCGATCAGCATGCGCATGGACATTATTGAATCTCCGGGCGCGCAGGCCGGGCGGTATCGACCGGCGGCGCGCGATTGAAATGGCCGACGGGACGTCCCGGCCGGCGTGATGTTCTGAAAATGCTGCTGCTTCGGACGCCATCGCGATCATCTTCGCGAGCGACGCTCCGCCATGCTCTTTGCTGAGCATGGGGCGGGCGTCGTATGGCGTCATGGAGCGTCAACCTTGAAAGCCGCGGCGCTAGATGGTCGCGGCAGCGTCCGCGCGAAAAAAGCTCGGCGGACAAGTTCGACTAGCACTGCCGGGCCCGACCCGCAACTGTCACGAACTGCGGAATTTGCCGTAAATGAGCGAATTGACGACCCACCGCTCGGCCCATGATAAGGAGGGGTGCGGGAAGGAGCGGCAAACCTTTGAGGCGACAGGTCGAATGGGCGCTCGGGGGGGCGGTGCTGGTGGCCGTGCTCGGGCTTGCCGCATGGGCGCTCGCGCCGCGCGTGCATGCCGATGAAGCCGAAGGCCCGGTAGTGGCCGGCGAGGCGCGCCGCGGCGGGCTGACGATCGCGCTTCCCCAGGCGGTGGCCGACGTCCGCATTCGCGAGGCGCTCACTCCGGGCCGCCCGATCGTGCTGATCGACCCCGGCCATGGCGGTCGCGATCCCGGCGCGACCGCGGTCTCGGGAATTGTGACCGAAAAGCAATTGACCCTCGCCATGGCCAATGAGCTTGCCGACCTGCTCGAGAAAAGGGGCCGCGTCCGCGTTGCGCAGGCGCGCGCCGACGACAGCTATCTCTCGCTCGATCAGCGCGCCGCGATCGCGCGTCGCATCGGCGCCAGCCTGTTCGTCTCGCTCCACATGGACAGCGCGCCCAATCCACTCGCGCGCGGTGCGACGTTCTATTCACTGTCCGACGTCGCTTCGAGCGAAGAAGCCGCGCGTTTCGCCAATACCGAAAATCGCGCCGGCGACGGCCTCAGCAGCGAAGCCGGCGGCTCGCTCAACTCGATCCTCTCCGACCTCGCGCTGCGCGGGCAAATGGAGCAATCGGCTGAACTCGCCCGGCGCACCGTCCGCCGCGCCGCGGGGCGCGTCGCGCTTCGCCCGCGCCCGCACCAGTTCGCGGCGTTCCAGGTCCTGCGCCGCGCCGACACCCCCGCCTTGCTGATCGAGGCGGGCTATATCAGCAATGTCGATGAGGAAGCGCTGCTCGTCACCCCGGAGGGCCGCGCGCCGCTCGTGCTCGTCCTTGCCCAGGCGATCGAAGCCGATCTCGCCGCTCGTCGATTGCGCTGAACGCGTGTCTTTCGCCGCGCCGCCATAGTCGCTAGGACCAGCCCGACCATGCCTTCGCTTGCCCTCCCCATGCCCGACCTGGTTCACTTCAACGAGCGCGTTCGCGAGCGGTTCGACCTCGTGTTCAAGCGCCGCTGGGTGCGTCGCGGCGCGTGGGCCCTGGTCGCGGGCTATGTGTTGTTCGTCGCGATCTGGCTGTTCTTTGCCAATGGGCTGCCAAGCTCAGAGAAACTAATGTCGTACGAACCACCGCTTCCGACCAACGTGCGCGGCTATGACGGCGATCCGATCGGCACTTATGCCCGCGAACGGCGGGTCGAGCTGTCGTTTGACGAATATCCGCCTTTGGTCGTCAACGCCTTCATTTCGGCCGAGGACAAGACTTTCTTCGCACATGGCGGGCTCGATTATCCCGGCCTCGTCGGGGCGGTTGTCGATTATACGCGCAAGTCAGTCAGCGGTGGGCGCGCGCGCGGCGGCTCGACCATCACACAGCAGGTCGCCAAGGCGCTGCTTCAGGACGATGCCTATTCGGTCACGCGCAAAATCCGCGAGGCGATCCTTGCCTTCCGCCTAGAATCGACGCTGTCGAAGCAGCAGATCCTTGAACTTTATCTCAACCAGATATTTCTCGGCCGGAACGCTTATGGCGTCCAGGCCGCAGCGCGGGCTTATTTCGACAAGGACGTTGCCGAACTTTCGCTCCCCGAAGCCGCCTATCTGGCGGTACTGCCCAAGGCGCCGAGCAATTATGACCCGCTGCGCGCTACCCGGCGCGCGCTCGATCGTCGCAACTATGTGTTGCGCGAAATGGTCGGCAATGGCTTTGTCACCGAGGCCGTGCGTGCCGAGGCCGCCGCGACCGCGCTCGGCACGATCCGCTATGGCAGCAACGCCAAATTTCGCGAACAGGGTGGCTATTTCCTCGAAGAAGCGCGTCGTACCTTGCTCGCCAAATATGGCGAGGATGGTGAGGACGGCCGAAACAGCATCTATGCTGGCGGATTGTCGGTGCGCACCTCGATGATGCCGCAAATGCAGGACGCCGCCGCCGAGGCGCTGCGCGAAGGGCTGGCGAGCTTCGACGGCGGGCGCGGCTGGCGCGATACCGGCTTGTCAATCGATACCGAAGGTGACTGGGCGGCACTGCTGCGCGCGGCGCAACTTGGGACGGGTTTTCCCGACTGGCGAAAGGCGGTGGTGCTCGAAAAGGCCGGTGGCCGCGCGCAGATTGGCTTCGGCGATGGCTCGACCGGGATTCTCAACGCCTCGGCCGCCTCTCAGCCCAAGCGCGGTGCGGGGGGTGCCGCCTTTGGCTATCTGCGGCCGGGGACGATCATCATCGTCAAGCAATTGGGCATCGACAGCTATGCGTTGCGCTCGATTCCCGAAGTGGGCGGCGGCTTCGTCGCGCAGGAGGTCCACACCGGGCGCGTGATGGCGATGCAGGGCGGATTCGACGTCATCGGCTCGTCGTTCAACCGCGCCACCCAGGCGCAGCGCCAGCCGGGATCGACGATCAAGCCGATCGTCTATGCCGCCGCACTCGAACAGGGAATGACGCCGGCCTCGATCGTCGTCGATGGCCCCTTTTGCGTGTGGCCGAGATTGGCGCCCTGCCACA
>JBKJTQ010000017.1:0-3203 GCA_046589895.1 Sphingomicrobium sp. | reverse complement strand
CAATCCTGTCGAGATCCGCATCGAGGATGACCACGGCTGTGCGGCCTTCTTCGGCCGGACCGTGCGCGGGGTGGCCAATGGTGTCAGCCCCGAGTGGATGCAACGGCGGCTCAAGGGGGCAGGACAGCGACCGATTTCGGCGCTCGTCGACATCACCAATTTTGTCATGCTCGACTTAGGGCGGCCCGCCCACGCTCATGACCGGACAAAGATTCAAGGCCCCATCACAGCACGAAGGGCGAAGGATGGCCCCCGCGGCTTCACCGCTCTGAATAGCAGAAGCTATGTTGTGGGCGAAGAGATGACGGTGATCGCCGACGACGAGAAGGTGCTAGGCATCGCTGGCATAATGGGTGGGACTAAATCTGAAGCTGAGCCTCAAACGACGGAAATCTTTCTTGAGGTCGCCTATTTTGATCCCGAAACCACTGCGAAAACCGGGCAGAAGCTTGCCTTAACCAGCGACGCCCGCACCCGCTTTGAGCGCGGGGTCGATCCCGCGTTCCTCGACGATGGACTGACAGTGTTGACCGGGCTGATTCTTGACATCTGCGGGGGCGAAGCGAGCCGGATCACGCGCGTGGGCCAGCCGCCGATCGTGGTCAAACGGATCGCCTTCGATCCGGCGCTGACGCTCGCGCTGGGTGGAATTGAGGTGCCCGCCGACCGCCAGGCTGCGATCCTCATCTCGCTCGGCTTCACCGTCGAAGGCGGCGAAGTGGTCGTTCCAACTTGGCGTCGTGACGTCGATGGCCCCGCCGATCTGGTCGAGGAAGTCGCGCGGATCGTCGGCTATGACGCAATCCCTTCGACCCCGCTGCCGCGCGCGGATGGCGTGGCGCGCCCGACCGCGACGCGCGCCCAGTCGATTGAACGCCGTCTGCGCCGCGCGGCGGCGGCGCGAGGCTTCGACGAGGCGATCAGCTGGAGTTTCATTGGCGAGAAGGAAGCCGCGCTGTTCGGCGGCGCGGCGGAGATCGTGGCCAATCCGATCAGCGAGGGAATGAAGCATATGCGCCCCTCGCTCATCCCCGGGCTCGCCGCGGCGGCGCGGCGCAACGTCGATCGCAGCGCGACTTCCGTGCGTCTGTTCGAGGTCGGGCGGCGCTATCTGGCCGCAGGTGAGCGCGCGACTCTCGGATTGCTGATGGCGGGGGACAAGACACCGCGCGGCTGGCAATCGGGCAAAGCGGCGGGTTTCGACGCGTTCAACGCCAAGGGCGAAGTGCTAGCCTTGCTCGAGGCCGCCGGAGCCCCGGTCACCAATCTGCAATTGTTCATGGGCGCGGGCGAGACGTGGCATCCGGGTCGCTCCGCGAAGCTAGGGCTTGGCCCGAAGTTGATGCTTGCCGCGTTCGGCGAGCTCCATCCGCGCATCGCCAAGGCGCTTGACGTACCCGCCGGTACGGTCGCGGCGGAAATTTACCTCGACGCCATCCCCGCGCCGCGCAGCGCCGAGCGCGCGCGCAGCGCATTCATCCCGCCCGCGCTCCAGGCGGTGACTCGCGATTTCGCTTTCCTCGTCCCGACAGATTTGGCCGCCGATGCGCTGGTTCGCGCGGTGCGCGGCGCGGACAGAGCGCTAATCAGCGGAGCGCAGCTGTTCGACCGCTATGAGGGCGAACAGGGATTGAGCCTGGCGGTCGAAGTCACGCTTCAGCCGGGCGAGAAGAGCTTTACCGAGGCCGAGATTGTGGCGGTCAGCGCCAAGGTTATCGCGGCGGCGGCCAAGCTGGGCGCGACGTTGCGCGATTAGTTGAGTGCGTTGATCGCGGTGTGGACGCGGGCTTCGACCTCGTCGCGCTTGAGCCCAGGGGGGATGATCTCGCCGACTTTGAAGCGGATGATCCCGCGGTGTTTGACGAATCCGCGCGGCCACACGACGCCGCTGTCGAGCGCAATCGGGACGACGGGCAGTCCGAGTACGCGGTAAAGCCCCGCGAACCCCGGACGCAGCGGCGGCGTCTCGCCCACCCGCACGCGCGTTCCTTCGGGAAAGATGATCACCGGGCGGCCCCCCGCAGCGGCCTTTTTCGCCTCGACCATCATTTCGCGCAGGGCGGCGGCCCCCGCGTCGCGGTCGACCCCGATCACTCCATAAACTCGTGCCGCCTTGCCCCATAATGGCATGCGGCTGAGCTCACGCTTCATCACCACTACCGGCGACCGGGCAAAGCGCAGTGTGTCGACGGCCTCGACCATCGCCTGATGCTTGACCGCTATGAGGTACGGGCCATCGGGGATGACGCCATTCCAGATGAAGCGGATACCGAGGACATGCTGCACCAGCGAATAATGAAACACTGCCCACGCGTGAACCCAAAATTGCACTGGGCGCGACCCGAACGGGGTCACGGCGAGGATCATCAGCACATAGATCAGCGTGCCCGGATAAAATAGCAAAACGAACAAAGCCGAGCGCAGCGCCGCGATCACAGGTCGAACCACACGCTCATCCGCCGCAGCAGATATTTATTATATTCGGCGAACAAGGTCGTGAGCCCGGGCTCGGTCTTCACCGCGTCGAAGACAATCCGATAGTCGCGCCCGAGTGTGTGGCGAAATTCATATTGCGCGCGGCGCATGTGCCAGTCGCTAGTGACGAGCCGCAGGCTGTTATAGTCGCGCCGCTTGAGCCAGCGCTTGGCCTCTTCGGCATTCGAGCGCGTATCGACCGACTCCGATCCCAGATCGACGCAGCAAGCGAACAGGCTGCGCTTGCCGCCAAGACGTCGCACCAAATCCTCCTTGCGCACCGACGGATCGGCGCCCGAGATGAGCAAGCGCTCGGCCTTGCCGTCACCCAGCAGCTTGGCGGCATGCTCGATGCGATACTTGCCCCCGGTGAGCGCGACGATCGCTTGCGTCCGCTTAGCGTCCGAACTGGCGGGCTCGCCCAGCGTCACCGCAAACAGCGCAAAGCCGAGCGCCCAGGCGATGAGCAGGAAAGAAGCAAGGCGCGCGATCATAATTGCGCGCGCAATGCCGCTAACACAGTGGTGCGCGCAACCAGCGTCGCGAGGATCGCGGCGAGCAAGGGGAGCGCGGCGAGGATGACGAGGTCGGTCCAGCGCAGCAGGCTGCCGTTGGTCCACTCGCCAAGCGCGCCGAAACCGCTGCCCGCGACGATCAGCAGGACGATTGCCGCGACCACTGCCCCCGCTGTCCCGCCGATCAGCGCGTCGAGCGCGATCTTGCGCTGG
>JBKJTQ010000274.1:0-4387 GCA_046589895.1 Sphingomicrobium sp. | reverse complement strand
CGCCGCAATCCGGAGACGTGGGTGAGTGGCTGAAACCAACGCTTTGCTAAAGCGTCATACGGGAAACTGTATCGAGGGTTCGAATCCCTCCGTCTCCGCCAGCCAGTCAATCTATTGTATAGACTTGCTTTTTCTCCCCGGAACGATCCCTGGAAAGCGCAAATCAGCGTAGGATCAATACAGGGAGCAGCGGCCCCCCGCTGCGTAATCGATCTTAGGACACATCCGCTGCACTTGAGCCGGGCAGCGGCACTGACCGTGACAGTCTCAGTCAATCCGGTTGGTTTGAGCAGGGCGCCGGCTTTGAGGGGTCAGATCGACGACGCTTCACCGGCGCTTCGGTCGCCTTCCGTAACTCGCATCATGGCCAGTGCGGCGAGCACCAAAGTGCCCGCAGCGAACGCCATCGTGTAAATCGGGTCGGTCGGGAAGAAGCTCTTCATGATCGACCCCATCACCGTCGCGACCAGCAATTGCGGAACCACGACGAAGACGTTGAACAGTCCCATATAGATTCCGAGCTTCGCTTGAGGCAGGCTCGAAGCGAGGATGGCATAGGGCATGGCGAGGATCGACGCCCAAGCAATCCCGATCCCGATCTCGGCGAAGATCAGATGCTGCGGATCGGTGAACAGGAAGAAACTGGCAAAGCCGAGCGCGCCGCACAGCAAGCCTACGATATGCGTCCTGGCCTTGCCGATGCGCCTCGCCAATAGCGGCAGGAGGGTAAGCGCGGCGATCGCCGCGACGCCATTATATATCGCGAACAGCACGCCGACCCAATTGCCCGCTTCCTGATAAGCGGGGCTGGCGGCGTCGGCCGATCCGAAGAAATATTGCGCAACCACCGGTGTGGTATTGATCCACATGATGAACAGCGCCGACCAGCTGAAGAATTGGGCTAGCGCGAGTTTCTTCATCAATGGCGGCATTCCCGAAAAGTCGCCGACGATGCTCGATAGCATTGTCGATTTCTTGCCCCCGCGCGCGGTGACAATCGCGATGATCGAGGCGAGGCCATAAGCAATCAGCAGACCGCCCAGCAGATAGACTTCCTTCTCAAGCCCGAACGCGACGACGCAAAACGCGATGAGCAGCCCCGCGCCAATCCACAACGCACTTCCGCCAAGACCGCGCGCGGCGAGCGCGCGAAGCGTGATGGCATTGGCCTCCTGGGCGCCCTCCTCGCCAAAGCCGCGCATTTCCTTGGGGCTATATTCCTTGGTCGAGATAACCGTCCACAGCACCGCAAGGAATAATGCCGCGCCGCCGAACCAAAAGCTGAAGCGCACGGTGTCGGGGATGACTCCCGGAGGAGCCTCGTTAAGCACGCCAAGATGTTCGAGCAGATAAGGAAAAGCCGAACCGACCACTGCGCCCGCACCGATGAAGGCGGTCTGTACCGCATAACCCGCGGTATGCTGGTCCTTGCGCAACATGTCGCCGACGAAGGCGCGGAACGGCTCCATCGATATGTTGAGGCTCGCGTCGAGCATCCACAGCAGGATCGCCGCCATCAGCAGCATATTTGCGACCGGCATCAACAGCAGGGACAAGGCCGCGAGCAGGGCCCCGGCGAGGAAGTAGGGGCGGCGGCGACCAAGTCGGCCAAGCCAGGTGTGGTCGCTCATATAACCGACGATGGGCTGGACGAGCAGCCCCGTCAGCGGTGCCGCAATCCACAAGGCGGGAAGGTCATCGAGACTCGCGCCCAACGTCTGGAAAATCCGGCTCATGTTCGAATTTTGGAGCGCGAAGCCGATCTGAATTCCGAAGAAACCAAAAGAGATATTCCACAGTCCGGCAAATGATTGCCGCGGCTTCTCGCTGATCGCCATCATCTCTCCTCCCGGGTCGGGTGATGCCCGGATGTGCGGGGAAGGCTGGCAGACTGTGAGGGATCGCACAACCGCACTGCATTCGTATGCATGACGCAAGTTTGACGGTGACGGGACAGCTCACACCCGATAGCTTCCCGGCTTCATTCGGGGGCGATCAACCATGGTGATGACAGCGCAACGGGCAAGCGATGGACCAGCGGAGGCCAGTGCCGACGGCGACAATGGCGTCGACGCGCCGAACCTGCGTTATTTCGTCATGGCGCTATTCTTCATTTTTGGTGGGATCACCTCGCTCAACGACGTGCTCATTCCCAAGCTCAAGGAGTTGTTCACGCTCAACTACACACAGGCGATGCTGGTCCAGTTCTGTTTCTTCACCGCCTATCTGGTGATCGGCATCCCTGGCGCGCAACTGGTCAAGCGGATCGGTTATATGCGCGGCGCGGTGGCGGGATTGCTGACGATGATGGTCGGCTGCCTGTTGTTCATCCCGGCGTCGCAGCATGCGACCTACGCCTTGTTCCTGCTCGCCTTATTCGTGCTCGCCAGCGGCGTGGTCATCGTCCAGGTGGTGGCCAACCCACTGATCAGCCTGCTCGGCCCCGCCCGGACGGTGCACAGCCGCCTGACCTTCGCGCAGGCGTTCAACAGCATCGGCACGACCATCTTTCCCTATGTCGGTGCGGTGCTCATCCTGGGCGGGCTTGCCGGGGTCACTGCGGCCGAACTGTCCGGGGCCGAGCTCGATGCCTATCGCACCGCCGAGACGCGGGTGATCGTCCAGACCTACGT
The DNA here is from genome assembly GCA_046589895.1 of Sphingomicrobium sp. Taxonomy (GTDB): domain Bacteria; phylum Pseudomonadota; class Alphaproteobacteria; order Sphingomonadales; family Sphingomonadaceae; genus Sphingomicrobium. The sequence continues at coordinate 1,754 of JBKJTQ010000274.1, read as the reverse complement.
CGGGCTGGCGGTGGCGCTGGCGGTGATCGCCGGGACCGTCTGGCTGTTCCGCAACAAGCTTCCTGGCGAGCGCCATGAGCGGAGTTCGCCGCTGGCTGGTTTCTCGCTACTCCGGCGGCCGCGCTTCGGGCTCGGCGCGCTGTGCATCTTTCTTTACGTCGGCGCCGAAGTGTCGATCGGCTCGCTGATCGTCAATTATTTGCAGCAGTCGAACGTGATGGGTCTTGGCGAGGGCGCGGCAGGCAGCATGATCGCTTATTATTGGGGCGGCGCGATGGTCGGGCGGATCATCGGTTCCGGAATACTGCGCCTGCTGAGTCCGGGCAAGATATTGGCCTTCGTCGCGCTCTGCGCGATCACTCTGATTCTCGTCTCGATCAACACCAGCGGCCTTGTCTCAGGTTACAGCCTGCTGGCGATCGGACTGATGAATTCGATCATGTTCCCAACCATCTTCAGCCTCGCCAGCGAAAAGCTCGGTGGCCGCGCGGCCGACGGTTCGGGGATCATCAACATCGCCATCTTCGGCGGAGCGGTAGTACCGTTGCTGACCGGAATGCTCGCCGACGTTACGGGAAGCCTCGCGATTGCCTTGCTGCTCCCGGCGGCCTGCTATGCGGTCATCGCCGGGTTCGGTATTTACGCGCGCCGTCCCGCAACTGCGTTAGCTGGTGGCGCGAACGACCAGCCTGACCGGTAGCAGCACGCTTCCCGGTTCGCGCTCCTCGATCTTGGCGACGATCGTCGCGACCAGCGCCTCGCCCGCCTGGCGCGAATCCTGCGCAATCGTGGTCAGCGGCGGTTCGGAAAACTGAGCCGCGGCGATATTGTCGAAGCCGACGATCGACACGTCGCCCGGAATATCGATCCGCGCATCGTGCAGGGCACGCATCGCGCCCAGCGCGGCGAAATCGCTGGTCGCGAAGATGGCGTCGAATTCCACGTCTTGGTCGAGCAGGTGGAGCGCCGAGCGGCGTCCCGCTTCCTCGGTCGGGATCGCGTCGACCACCAGCCGCGGGTCGTGCGCGATGCCCGCTTCGTCGAGCGCGCGCTTGAATCCCGCCCAGCGCTCGACGAACTCGGGCGAGCCCGCGCTGACCGTGCCGAGAAACGCGATCGCGCGGCGGCCACGTTCGATGAGGTGTTTGGCGGCAAGGTAGCCGCCCTGATCATTGTCCGATCCGACTGTGGTCCCGACCTGCCCCGCGCGCGGGTCGCCCCAGCGGACGAAGTGTGTGCCTTGCCGGACAAGCTGCTCAAGCCGCGGCCGTGCGACAACATAATCGCCATAGCCGAGGAGCAATATTCCGTCGGCCTTGCGGCTGTCCTCATAATCGACATGCCAGTCGCTCGACAGTTGCTGGAACGAGATCAAGAGGTCGAACCCCGCCTTCGCGCAGCTTCGCGTCAGGGATCCGAGCATCGACAGATAGAAGGGGTTGATTAGCGTATCGTCGGGGGTCGGGTCCTCGAAAAACAATAAAGCGATCGTGCGCGACTGCTGGCGCCGCAGCCCCGAAGCATTCTTGTCGACGATGTAATTAAGGTTCTTCGCCGCGGCGAGCACCCGCGCGCGGGTCTCGGCACTGACCGACGGGCTGCCCGACAAGGCGCGCGACACCGTCGGTTGCGACACGCCGGCGAGCGCGGCGATATCGAACGAGGTGGGGCGGCGCGGCGAAGACATGATCGAGGCCCGGTCGTTGCAAATTGGCCACTGCGCGGCGGCCAAGTGCTTCGTATCGTGCTTGAAT
>JBKJTQ010000167.1:0-2652 GCA_046589895.1 Sphingomicrobium sp. | reverse complement strand
CAACAATATCCCGCCAGCCGGGGATTTCACTCCGGCGATCACCACGATCGAACAGGAAACGCACATCGCGGGGGCTATTCTGGTCGAGAAGCTGATGCAGCAGATCGACGGCGGGCGCGCCAAATCGACCCTGCTGCCAACGCGCATCATCCTCCGCGAAACCTGAGAATCGCCGCAAGATCAACTTCGGCGGTCGAGCTGAACACCATATCGCCGCCGCTCAATACAACCGCGTCGCCGATTCCGACCGCGAACATTCCGGCCGCCCGAATCGCGACGATCCCGGCCGCTGCGTCCTCGAACCCAATTGACCGCGCCGGGGCGACGCCGAGCGCTTCGGCGCAGGCGAGAAAGATGTCGGGCGCGGGCTTGGGATACGCAATCGCCCCTGCGTCGGCGACGAAGTCGAACATCCCGGCGATCCCCAGCCGCGCCAGCAGCCGCGGCGCGTTACGGCTGGCCGAAGCCACCGCGCAGCGTAACCCCGCGCTGCGCGCCGCGTCGACCAGTCTCGTCGCGCCAGGCAGAAGGTCGGCGGACGACATCGACGCCACCGCCTCAAGATAATAGCCGTTCTTTCGCGCCGCTAAGGCTTCCATCTCGGCGCTGTCCACTACGCGCCCGCCGCTTTCAAGAATGTGGCGCAGCGACCCCATACGGTCGATGCCTTTCAGCGCCTCATTGTCACGCTCATCGAACGCGATGCTGAGTTCGTCGGCAAGGCGTTTCCACGCGGCATAGTGCGCGTTGGCGCTATCGGCGAGCACACCGTCAAGATCGAAGATTGCCGCGTCGAAGCGGCTCATCGCATTAGCACTCGCGCCGCCTCCGCGCCGGGCTCGAGCGTCAGCGCGGCGCCGTGGTGGGTCAATTCGACCGACTCGCCCGAGACCAGCCGGTAAGTGGTGCTGGCGGCATCCACCGCGACCTCGATCACGCGATCGCGAAATCGCATCCGGAACGCGTAGCATCCAAGCGCCGGGATCACGGCCGGCGCAAATGACAACCGCCCCCCGCTCGTCCGCATTCCCGCAAAGCCCATGACGACAGCGGTCCAGCTTCCGGCAAGCGACGCCATGTGCAGGCCGTGATCGCTGTTGCCGAACAGGTCGGCGAGATCGGTCAGCAGTGACACCCGCCAATAGCGGAAGGCCCGGCCGGGATCGCCCGCTCCCGCCGCTGCGGTGGCGAACGCGCTCGCAGACAGTGTTGAATCATGCACCGTCACCGCCTCATAGGCGTCCAGCATCCGCACCCGCATATCGGTGTCGAACGCCTCGCGTAGCAGGACCGTCGCAAGCACCGCATCCGCCTGCTTTGCGACCTGGCCGCGATAGATGGCGAGCGGGTGATAATGCAGCAGCAGGGGATAAGCACTCTCGGGAGTCGTCGCGAATGGCCAAGGTTGCTTTGTAAAAAATGCCTCGTCCTGCTCGAATATCGAGCGCGTGGGGTCGAATGGAAGCAGCATGGCATCCGCTGCGCGCAGCATCCGCGCTGCCTCGTCGGCATCGACCAGCCCGGCCGCCCGACCTTCGCCGGCGGCGTGACGCAGATGCGCCGCGGCCATCATATTGGTGTAGAGATTATTATCGACCAGCGCAGAATATTCGTCAGGGCCGGTGACGCGGTTGATGACGAACGCGCCGTCGCGCGAGGGATCGTGAAAGCCGATCTCGAGCCAGATCCGGGCGGTCTCGACCAGCATTTCCGCGCCGCCATGATCGAGAATCGAGCGGTCGCCGGTCGTCTCGACGTAGAGCCGAAGCGCGTAGGCGATGTCGGCGTTGATGTGATATTGCGCCGACCCGGCGGGGAAAAAAGACGAACATTCGCCGCCGCTGATCGTCCGCCAAGGGTAGAGCGCGCCGGCCGCCTGCCCCATCGCCCGCGCGTTGCCGCGCGCCGCCTCCAGGCCCGCGATGCGCCACGCGAGCATCGCGCGCGCGATCGCCGGCTGGGTGCAGGCGAATAGCGGCAGGATGTAGAGGTCGGCGTCCCAGAAAACGTGCCCCTCATAGCCTTCGCCGGTCTGGCCCTTGGCGGCGATCGATGTCGCGCCATCGCGCCCAACCGCCTGGACCAGCTGAAACGCTGCGTGACGCAATGCCTGCTCGGCTTTCGGAGCGCCGGGCAAGGCAAACCAGGCATCCGCCCACCAAGTGTCGAACCACTTTGCCTGCTCCGCCGCGAGCGTGTCGAACCCTGCCGCCTTGGCCGCCGCCAGCTCGTCGCGCGCAATGGGCAGGGGATCGCCGTTGCGAATCGCCGCATAGGCGGCAAAGCAACCAAATTCGCTCGCCTCGCCGGGACCGAGGTCAATCGCGGGCTGTGGTGATGAAACAAGTGCGGCGACCCCGAATCCGCTCTGTCGAAGCCGATCGACGCGACCGATTACTCCGCCATCGTCAACCGACGCCTCCGCGCTCCACGGCGACATAGCCAATTCGGGACCAACACGCGGATCGTAGGAATCTTTGTCCCCGCTTGCCGATGACGCCGGCGGCGGTGAAACAAACGGTCGCGCGGAAACCCGACATGAACCGCCGAGCGAACGGAAGGTAACGCGCGCCGCAACGATGCCTGGCCGGGTCATCGACGCGATGCGCTCGACTGTCACTTCGACGCCATCGCGCTCATGCGTTTCGACCA
>JBKJTQ010000057.1:0-3424 GCA_046589895.1 Sphingomicrobium sp. | reverse complement strand
GGTCGTGCGCCTTTACCGTCAAGCGGCTATCGAAGCGCGAGGGTTCGTTTCCAAACATTGCCCAACCTCTCTTATACACCGGCGCGTGAGAGCGTTGCACTATTATTGCGCTTTTTTCGGCATTCACTCAACCCGTCGCCACAGGCCGAGGCGACGGTCTATCGGCGAACATCGCAACCGGTCAGTTGTGCTCATCGGCAAATCGAGAGCTAGCCCGCCGAGGGGCGCGGCCTTGAGCGTCGCGCCGGATTCGGCCTTCCAGATATTCGCCTCGGTATCGAATCGACTCTGCGCGAGGTCGGGATCGTCCTTGCGCCCTTGTATCAGGCGGGGCGGAGGACTTCGGCGTGAAGCTCGCTCTCGGCGGCGAGGGCAGTCAGTGACTCGCTCGCCTGACGATCGTCAATCCACCGCGCGAGATTCTTGCACCGCAGCGCGGTCGCGATCAGCGCGCGGTGAATCGTCCCGTCGAGCGGAACCAGCATGTTGATCGCTCCGCGAACCTTTCCTTTGGCATCGAGCGCTGCGGTTGGATAAGCTCTGACCCGCGTCCGCTCGCCGTCGGCGCGTTCGACGATCGCCTCGATTCCCCGCACGGCGACACCGTTGCGCAGCGCATCCGCCATCGACCCGATTGCCGGGTCGAGCGGCTCGCCGTCGGCGCTGAGCAGCTTCGCGCATACGCACCACCGATCGATCCCGAGTTGCGGAGTTCGGCCGGCGAGCCCGACGCACGCCTGATTATAATATGCCAGCCACCCGTCAGAATCGACCGCATACACCGGCCCCGGAAAGGCGTCGAACCGCTCAAGCGCCAATGTGCCCTCAGTGGCCAATAAGGTGGCAGCGAGATGGGCAAATTGGTCAGCCGAGGGCGCGATGGAGGGTGCGTGGGCGGTGATTGCGTTGAAAGAAATGTGCTGATCCACTTTGTCGGCTACGTCGCTGGAGCGGGTAGGGGTTGAATCCCAGATATTTAACTGTCGATTCGTTAATCCAGTTCCGTACCGAGCAATTCTTATGTCAGCTATGTGACATATGAGCATGCTTAGCGCGACTTAGCGCAGGCGCTTGACCACCAGGCGACCGTCGGCACCGGTCTTGACGTCGAAATTGGGCACCGCCTTGATCAGGTCGGAGAGGCGCGTAAAGCCATAGTTGCGAACCGCGAAGCTCGACACCGCCTTGGCGCGCTGGCCCAGTTCGCTCAGGCTGGCATAGCCCTCCTCGTCGCGCTTCGACGCCTTGAACGCCGCGCCGAGCAATTGCAGCAATTCGGAATCGACGGCGCGCTGGCCTTCTTCCGCGGGAGGGGCTTCGAGCGCGTCGCCCTTTTGAGCAGCGAGCGCGGCAACGTCGAAGAAACGCGTGCAGCTTTGCTGGAAACTCTGCGGGGTCTTGGCGGTGCCGAAACCATAGCAGGGAAGACCATCCTCGCGGATCCGCTGGGCGAGGGGGAGGAAATCGCTGTCGCTCGACATGATCCCGAAGCCGTCGACATGGCCGCGATAGAGCAGATCCATCGCGTCGATCGTCATCCGCATGTCGGTCGCGCTCTTGCCCTTGACGACGTCAAATTGCTGCATCGGGATGATCGAATGGAGCCCGGTGAGGTTGCCCCACCCCTTGAGGCTGGTCTTGGCCCAATTGCCATAAGCGCGGCGGATGTTGATCGTGCCAAGCTCGCCAAGGACGAGCAACACCTCGTCGAGATGATCGGGAGAGGCGTTGTCGGCATCGATCAACAACGCGATGTTGAGCTCATGGTCAAAGTCGTTACGGTCACTCATCGATCAAAAACTCCGTTTCATCGCTTCTAGCAACGTCGGAGGCGGAACGAAATGGCGGGTCGGTCGCTGATAGCATCGCAGGGACTTGAATCAGGAGGAACGGGTTATGAAGAAACTTGCTTTGACATCGGCACTTGCGGCGACGTTGACGTTGTCGGCGTGCGCGACCAACCCCTATGGCTATAACGACCCTTATGGCAATCGTCCAAGCAATAGCCGGGTAGGCAGCGGAGCCGCTCTCGGTGGCGTCGCAGGCGCTGTGGCGGGCGCGGTTATCCCGGGTGTCAGTCCGATCACCGGCGCGATCGCCGGCGCCGTGCTGGGCGGGGTCGCCGCTGCGGTGATCAACAATCGGCAATATTATCGCGATACCCGCGGCGCTTGTTATTACGTCGATCGCAACGGAAATCCGATCTACGACTATAACACACGCTGCTAGTCACTTAGCGGACCATGTTCAGACGGGGCGGAAAACATCTTCCGCCTCGTCCAGCATGTAAAGCTGTCCTTCGCTGATCGAGAAGTGGCATCCGACAACGTTAAGCTTACCATCTCGCTCGCGATCGGCGACGAACGGAAAAGTGCGAAGGTTGGTGAGACTCTGGCGGATCGCGACTTCCTCAAGCACGCGCGCCGCATCTTCTCCGATTCCATGGCTGGCAGCGATCCTCGCCGCCGGCTCGTCGATCTGGCTTATCCAGTTGGCGACGAACCCACCCTCGCCCGCGGGCGCGTTGTGAAATTTTCCGGTTAGCGCGGCACGGATTCCCCCGCAGCGTTCATGGCCCATCACGACCACCTCATCGATGCCAAGCTGAGTGACCCCGAATTCGAGTGCCGCCGACACACCGTGGCGTCCCCCACCTTCCTCGAACGGCGGGACGAGGTTGGCGACGTTGCGGACCACGAATATATCGCCCGGGTCGGTGTCGAAAATCGTCGCCGGGTCGGTCCGGCTATCGCTGCAGGCGATGATGATGGCACGCGGCGCCTGGCGTTCGGCAAGCTCGCGCCAGCGTGCTTTCTCCGCTTCGTAGCGCGTTTCGCGAAACCGGCGATAGCCCGCCAGCAGATTGATAAGTTCGTCCATTCGTCTCCCCTGTGACGCGCTGCGGCTAGCGCGGGACGGGGAGGGGTGGCAAGCGGTGACTTCAAACGCTATCTGGCGCGGATGAACGTAACGCTTCCTGTTCCCAGCCCGACCTCGCCAGCATCGGCCCCCCGCCAGCGCAAGCCCGACTGGATTCGTGTCAAGGCGCCGGTCAGCCCGGGCTATGCCGAGACCAAGCGGCTGATGCGCGAGCTCAACCTCGCCACGGTGTGCGAGGAAGCGGCATGCCCCAACATCGGCGAATGCTGGACCAAGAAGCACGCTACGGTGATGATATTGGGCGATACCTGCACCCGCGCCTGCGCCTTTTGCAACGTCAAGACGGGGATGCCGCGCGCGGTCGATCCGAGCGAGCCGCAGCATACGGCGGACGCGGCGGCGGCCCTGGGTCTGGAGCATATCGTGGTGACGTCGGTCGATCGCGACGATCTGCCGGACGGCGGCGCGTCGCAGTTCGTGCGCGTCATCGAGGCGCTGCGTCGGACCACGCCGCACACCACGATCGAGATATTGACCCCGGATT
>JBKJTQ010000145.1:0-4442 GCA_046589895.1 Sphingomicrobium sp. | reverse complement strand
ACGACCCATGACGATCCGGTCTACACGATCGACGGGGTGATCCATTATTGCGTCGATCGTGTAGACCGGATCGTCATGGGTCGTCGCGCGGCTGGTTTCGAAGCAGCCGCCCTGATCGATCGCAATGTCGACCAGCACCGAACCGCGCTTCATCGTCTTGAGCATGGCGCGGGTGACGAGCTGGGGCGCAGCGGCGCCGGGCACCAGCACCGCGCCAATCACCAGTTCGGCCTCCTTGACCGCATCGGCAATCGCCGCCTTCGACGCGAAGGCGGTCTTGATCGTGCTCCCGAAATGCATGTCGAGGTCGGCGAGGCGGTCGTTGTTAATGTCGTAGATGGTGACGTCGGCGCGCTGGCCGGTGGCCATTTGCGCGGCGTTGATGCCGGCGACGCCGCCGCCGAGGATGGCGACCTTGGCGGGCGCCACACCGGGAACCCCGCCGAGCAGCACGCCGCGCCCGCCCTGTTCCTTTTCGAGGTAATGCGCGCCGACCTGGATCGACATCCGCCCCGCGACTTCGCTCATCGGCTTGAGCAGGGGCAAGGCGCCCGACCGGCTCGTCACGGTTTCGTAAGCGATGCACGTCGCACCCGACTTCATCAGCCCCTCGGCCTGCGGCTTGTCGGCGGCGAGGTGCAGGTAGGTGAACAGCAAATGGCGCGGCTCGAGCATCGCGATTTCGACCGGCTGGGGTTCTTTGACCTTCACGATCATGTCGGATTGGGCGAACACCTCGGCGGCGGTCGGGAGGATCGTCGCGCCGCACTTTTCATAAGCGCTGTCGGCAAAGTCGATCCCGGTCCCGGCCTTGGTCTCAACGAACACCTCATGCCCGGCGGCGATCAGCTCGGCGACCGAAGCAGGGGTCAGCCCGACGCGATATTCATGATTCTTGATTTCTTTGGGCACACCGACGCGCATTGCAATCGCTCCAGGATGGGATGGTCGCGGCGCTATAGACCCGCCAAGCGCCGATTGCAGCGTCTTTTTGGCGGTGCTAGGGCGGCGCCGCGCTGTCCGGTGCGTCGAGGGCCTTTATCGCATGAACATCTCAGCCACCGGCGCCGCCGAGCCTACCAGCGAGGCTCACCCCCCGGGCCATGTTCAAGGGTCGCTCGCCAAGATGGCGGTCGGCGCGATCGGGATCGTGTTCGGCGACATCGGCACCTCGCCCATCTATGCCTTCCGTGAGACCTTCTCGGGCCACCATACATTGGTGCCCGACCAGCTCCACATCTACGGCGTGCTGAGCCTGATCTTCTGGTCGATGATGATCATCGTGACGATCAAATATGTCATGATCATCATGCGCGCCGACAATAAGGGCGAGGGCGGAAGCCTTGCCCTGCTCGCCCTCATCAACCGCTCGACCACCTCGACCAAGAAATGGAGCGGGGGGATCGTCATGCTCGGCGTGTTCGCGACTGCCTTGTTCTACGGCGACAGCATGATCACGCCGGCGATTTCGGTGCTGTCGGCGGTCGAGGGACTGACCACGGTGCAGGCCGGTTTCCAGCCGTTCGTCATCCCGCTGGCGATCACGATCCTCGTCGGTCTGTTCATGATCCAGTCGCGCGGCACCGCCAAGGTCGGCCTGATGTTCGGGCCGATCATGCTCATCTATTTCATCACATTGTCAGTGCTCGGGGTGATTCACATCGTGGATTATCCCGGCGTGATCGTGAACATGTTCAACCCGTGGAACGCCTTCGCTTTCTTCCTCGACGATCCCGTCCCGGCGTTCATCGCGATGGGCTCGGTGGTGCTTGCGGTGACCGGGGCCGAAGCGCTCTACGCCGACATGGGGCATTTCGGGCGCAATCCGATCAAGGTGTCGTGGATGTATTTCGTCATGCCCGCTTTGTTGCTCAATTATATGGGGCAGGGCGCGATGCTGCTCGCGATGAGCCCCGCCGACGCGGTCGAGACGGTCAAGAACCCATTCTTCTTCCTCGCCCCCGAATTCCTCCGCCTGCCGCTTGTCATCCTCGCTACCTTCGCCACGATCATCGCCAGCCAGGCGGTAATTTCGGGCGCCTTCTCGGTCACTCAGCAGGCGATCCAACTGGGTTTCATCCCGCGCCTCCACATCACCCACACTAGCCAACATGCCGCCGGGCAAATCTACATTCCGGTGGTCAATTGGGCGCTGATGATTGCGGTGATCCTGCTCGTGCTCAACTTCCGCACCTCGTCGAACCTCGCCGCGGCCTATGGCATTGCGGTGACCGGGGCGATGCTGATCGACGGGGTGCTGATCGCGGTCGTCCTGTTCAGCCTGTGGAAGTGGAACAAGTTCGCGGCGGGGGCCTTGCTCGCGGTCTTCTTCACCGTCGATCTGCTATATTTCGGCGCCAATCTACTGAAGGTTCCGGTCGGCGGCTGGTTCCCGCTGCTGATCGGCGCGATCGCCTTCACCTTGCTCACCACCTGGGCGCGCGGACGGCGGCTGATGATTGCGCGGATGGGCGAACAAAGTCTGCCGGTCGAAGTGTTCATCAAGTCAGCGGCGTCAAGCGCGACGCGAGTCCCCGGCACCGCGGTCTATATGACCAGCACGACGAGCGGCGTGCCGCACGCGCTGCTTCACAACCTCAAGCACAATAAAGTGCTCCACGACCGCATCATGCTGCTTACTGTGCGGATCGAGGACGTGCCTTACGTCGCCGAGGACGTGCGCAGCACGGTCGAGGATTATAGCCAGGGCTTTTTCCGCATCCTGCTGCGCTATGGATTCATGGAGGATATCGACGTCCCCGCCGCACTCGCGCGAATCGAAAATTGCGGCGATGCGTGCCGCATGATGGACACCAGCTTCTTCCTCGCGCGCCAGACATTGATCGCCTCTTCGCGACCCGGGATGGCGATCTGGCGCGAGAAACTGTTCGCGTGGATGCTGCGCAACGCCGAAAGCGCGATGCTGTTCTTCAAGCTCCCCACCAACCGCGTGGTCGAACTCGGTAGCCAAGTCGAAATATAGGTCCTTTTGATGGAATCGATCGCCACCTGGGTCGCGCCGATCGCGACGACCATTGCCGCCTTGATGACTGCTTCGAACCTCGGCAGCCGAATTACCGGCTACGGCTTTATCGTCTTCACCATCGGCTCGCTCGCGTGGTTGGCGCTGGGCATCACCACCGGCCAGCCCAATCTGCTGTGGCAGAACGTCATCCTTACCGCGCTCAACCTGTTCGGTATCTGGCGCTGGCTTGGGCGTCAGGCGAAGATCGAGGATGGCGGTCTCGCGGCGCAAGAGAAGAGCGAGGACATCACGAGCGAGACGCTCTTTCCCGCCTCGCTCCTGTCCAGGGCCAAGCTCGTCGGGAAGGGGGGCATTGAGTTCGGGTCGAGCGTCGAGGCGATGCTCGGCTGCCGCAGCGGGCGCCCGTCCTACCTCGTCATCGCCGAGGGCGGAGTGGCGGGAGTCGGCGAGTCTCTCCGCCGCGTCGAATGGCTAGACGCAAGGGTCGAGGGCGACCGCCTCATTACCTCGCTCAGCTCCGCCGGCTTTGCCAGCGCCGAACAATTGACCAAGGACCAATGGCCGGGCCGCTGATTGTTACCGCGCTATTGGGCGCCGCTGACCAGACGAATTTCGATCGATTGCGCTCGACGCATTTCCCCCCTGAACGCAACCATCTCGCTGCGCATCTGACGCTGTTTCACGCAATCCCGCATAATCTTGAAGATGAGCTTCGCCACCGTCTCGCCACTTTCGCCGCTGAACTTGCGCCCCCGCGCGCCACGGTCGCCGGGCTGATGAACCTGGGGGGAGGGGTCGCCTATCGCATAGTCTCGGACGCCCTCGATGCGATCCGCGCCGAACTCGCCGATGCCTTTCGCGGCCATCTGACGCAGCAGGACAGCCATGGCTGGCGCCCTCACATCACTGTCCAGAATAAGGTCACGGCGGCGCGGGCCCGAGCGCTGAACGACAAACTGGCGATCGGCTTCCAACCCCGCCCGCTCGGAGTAGCGGGTCTGGCCTACGATCATTATGACGGCGGCCCGTGGCGTCCCGGCCGCCGCTATCCGTTCCGCGGGCGCTAGAGTCGGTTGCAGTTAGCCGGTGCCACTTCCACGCCAGTGGAACAGATTAAGTCAGGTCGCCAACCCCGTCGCAGCTGATCTCGAACGCCGCCATTCCCGCCTCGAGCACCGAGGCGAGCATCGGCATGTCCATTAATTCGCCGACGATCTTGGTTTCATTGCCGGCTTCCTCGATCGCCTCGTCCCATTCGCTCGCCTCATACGTGCCTTGACCAACCCAACAGAAGGCGAGCACTTCGGCGAGCTGGTCTTCGGCAAGGTCGTCGAACGCTGCGGTCAATTCTTCCTCGACCCCGCTGTTCATCTCGTCGTCGAGCACCGACAGTGTATCGCCATCCTCGCCATCGACATTTTCGGGGGCCTCGCCGCCGTCATAGTCGGTCGGCACC
>JBKJTQ010000007.1:0-7247 GCA_046589895.1 Sphingomicrobium sp. | reverse complement strand
CCAAAGGCTGGACCAGTTGGCAGCGGGGCGAGGATTATTACAACGAAGGGCTGCTGCTGTGGCTCGAGGCCGACGCGATCATCCGGCAGGGTAGCGGCAACCGGCGCGGTATCGACGATTTCGCGCGCCTCTTCTTCGGCGTCAACGACGGCGACTGGGGCGTGCTGCCCTATGCGTTCGGTGACATCGTCCGCACGCTGAACGGCGTCCATCCTTACGACTGGTCGGGTTTCCTGACCCAGCGGCTAACCGAAAAGTCGCCCGGCGCACCGCTCGGCGGGCTCACGCGCAGCGGCTATCGACTCGAATATGGCGACACGCCCAACAATGTCTCGACAATTGCGGCGAAGGCTTCGCCCGGTACGGACCTCAATTATTCGCTCGGTCTGGCGGCGGACAAGGATGGCAAGATCACCAACGTCCAGTGGGGCAGCCCGGCCTTCGCGTCGAAGCTGACCATCGGCCAGACGATCGTCGCGATCGACGGCAAGACTTTCAGCGGCGATACGATCAAAGCTGCTGTCACCGCTGCCAAGGGAGCGACACGCCCAATCCGCCTGACGATGAAGCGCGACGACACCGTGCGCGAAGTGCTGATCAACTACAGCGGCGGGCTGCGCTATCCGCGTCTCGTCAAAATCGGCAAGGGCGAGGGTCCGCTCGACCTGCTGCTCAAGCCACGCTGACTTCTTGCTTTGAAGTGCGGCCCGCGTAGATCAAAGCGCTTGCCCTTGGCGGTCAGCGGGTTAGAGCGCGGGATCCATGAACATCGACCTTATCCCCGCAGGCTCGAACCCGCCGCACAGCGTAAACGTCCTGATCGAGGTCCCGATCGGCGGCGAGCCGGTCAAATATGAATTCGACAAGGCCTCGGGCGCGATTTTCGTCGATCGCATCCTCCATACCTCGATGCGCTATCCGACCAATTATGGTTTCATCCCGCAAACCCTGTGCGGCGATGGCGACCCGCTCGACTGCCTGGTGATGACGCGCTGGCCGTTGATTTCCGGATCGGTGATCCGCGCGCGCCCGGTCGCGGTGCTTTATCTCGAGGACGAGGCCGGGGGCGACGAGAAATTGCTCGCGGTCCCCGAAATCAAGACGAGCCCTTATTATGCCGACGTCATGGAAGGCACCGACCTGCCGCCGATCATACTCCAGCAGATCGAGCATTTCTTCACCCATTATAAGGATCTTGAGCCCGAGAAATGGGTCCGGGTCGGCAAGTGGGGCGGCGCCGCCGACGCGCAGCGCGTGGTGATCGAATCGATTGAACGGGCCAAAGCCGCCAAGAGCTGAAGTTGTTCAATGCGGCGGACGCCCGAACAGGAACAGCCGCGTACCCCCGCTGGTAGCATTCCAGTGAACCTGCCATGACCCCCCATATGCAAATTCCTGCGAAGGGGAGATTGGCCATGCCGAACGGCCGGTGGATGGCGTTGATCGCGGTAATGATCGCAGGCAGCGCGGGGGCGCAGAGCAGCGCCGAGCGCGCCACGATTGGCGCGATTGCCCGGGCACGAGCGATCGATGGTCAGCTTCGCTCGATCATCGCGATCGACCCAACCGCGATCGCGCAGGCGCGCGCGATCGACCAGCGCAGGGTGCGTGGCGCGCTCGCGGGCAAGCCGGTGCTGATCAAGGACAATATTGAGGCCGCGGGGCCATTGCCCACGACCGCCGGAAGCATGGCGCTGATTGACAATGTCACCGGGCGCGATTCGCCGCTGGTGGCGCGGATGCGCGCAGCGGGGCTGGTGATCCTCGGCAAAAGCAATTTGAGCGAATGGGCCAATATCCGCTCCTCCAACTCGATCAGCGGGTGGAGCGCGGTCGGCGGGCAGACGCGCAACCCCTTTGCGCTCGACCGCAATACATGCGGCAGCTCGTCGGGATCGGGCGCGGCGGTCGCGGCGGGGATCGTCGAACATGCGATCGGGACCGAGACCGACGGCTCGATAACCTGCCCCGCCGCGCTGAACGGGATCGTCGGCTTCAAGCCCACGGTCGGGCTCGTCAGCCGTACTCACATCGTCCCGATCAGCGCGAGTCAGGATACCGCCGGGCCAATGACCCGCACGGTGCGGCAAGCCGCCGAATTGCTGAGCGTGATCGCCGGGAGCGACCGCGCCGATCCCGCGACGCGCGAGGCCGACCGGCGCAAGCGCGACTATGCCGCCGCGCTCGACGCCAATTCGCTGCGCGGCACGCGGATCGGGGTGATGCGCTTTGCCGCGGGCTTCGGGACCGACCCCTTGTTCAGCGCCGCGCTCAACGTGCTCAAGGCGCGCGGGGCGACGCTGGTCGAGATCAAGAAATTCGACGACAAAGCGATCGGCGAGAATGAGTTTAATGTGCTGCTGACCGAGTTGAAGGCGGGGATGAACGCCTATCTCGCATCGACCCCGGCGAGCGTGCGCAGCCGGACGCTGGCCGATCTGATTGCCTTCAATCGCGCCAATCGAGGATCCGAAATGGCGCTGTTCGAACAGGAGACCTTCGAACGCGCCGAAAAGACCAAGGGCCTGAACGATCCCGCCTACCTCAAGGCGCGTCGTATCAGCCTGGCCGCTGCGGGGATCAACGGCATCGACAGGATGATGCGCGTCCACCGCGTCGACGCGCTAGTGGGGCCGACGATGCCCGCGGCGTGGAAGATCGATGCGGTCCATGGCGACCAGATCAGCGGCGGCGGCGCCGGCAGCCTCGCCGCCGTCGCGGGCTATCCGCACCTCACCGTCCCGATGGGGCAGGTGAAGGGGCTCCCCGTCGGGCTGAGCTTTATCGGCGGCAAATGGGATGATGCCCGGATCCTGTCGCTCGGCTTTGCCTATGAACAGACCCGCGGTCCGCTCCCGGGGCCCAATTTCTGGCGCTCGATCGAGGACAGCCCCGAGGTCGCGCCGCTGTTGGAGCCTGTCAGGCGCTAAACTTGAGCGCGGCGATGGCGGCGACGATCAGCAGAATCAAGAGAAGGCGCAGCGTGCTCGTCGGCTCGGCGTAGAAAGCCATCCCGACAATCACCGTTCCAACCGCGCCAATCCCGCCCCACACGGCATAGGCGGTGCCCATCGCGATCGAACGCGATGCGAGTTCGAGCAGGCCCATGCTGATCGCGACCGAGACGAGGAAGGCGAGTGTCCACGGCCAGTTGCGAAACCCATCGACGTGACGCAGCGCCGTGGTGAAACCCACTTCGAACAGCCCGCCAATCACCAGCCAAACCCACGCCATCTACGGTCCTTTCGCCCGCGCAACCATCATCGTCACGCCTCGTTGAAGCCGTCATGCCCGCCGCTCCCACCCTCGGCAACACCATCGCCCCGCCGCGCTTCATCGCCTTCGTTCTGCTGTTCGCGGCGGGGACAGCCGCGGTGCTGCAGTGGCTCGACTGGGAAATGGCGCTGATCGCGGGATTCGACCTTGGCGCATTGGTGTTCTTGGCGAGTTGCTGGCCCTTCTTTCGCCATCGCACCGTTGAAATGCGCGACCTCGCCGCGCGCAACGACGCCAACCGCATCGTCATGCTGATCCTGAGCGGGCTGGTCACGAGCGTGATCCTCGTCGCGGTGGCGGTCGAACTGTCGACTGAATATACGCTTGGTGCGGCCGAAAAGGTCGCGATCACCGTCACACTTGTGCTCGTATGGTGCTTCGCCAATGCGATCTGGACGCTCCATTACGCACACATCTTCTATACGCCCGGCGACGACGACGGGGACTGCGGCGGGATAGATTTTCCCGGGACCGACAAGCCCGACATGGCCGACTTCACCTATTTTGCCTTCACTATCGGGGTGGCGGCGCAGACCGCCGACGTGTCGATAACCTCGCGTCATGTCCGCCGCGTGGTGTTGATCCATTCGATGGCGGGCTTCTTCTTCAACCTGTTCGTGCTCGCGCTGTCGATCAACGTGCTTGGGGCGCGTTAGGCGGCGGCTTCGAGCGCGGGGCTGCACTCTTCGGGGCGGCGCGCGGCAAGCACGCAACCGGCCACGATCAAAGCCGCGCCGGCGAGCGTGAAAGGCGAGACGCCCTCACCGAACACCAGCCAGCCGAGCAGCATAGCCCACAGGAAAGAAGTATATTCGGTGGCGGCGAGATAGCTCGCCTCGGCGCGGGCATAAGCCCATGACAGCAATAGTAGCGAGACGGTCGACAGGAAGGCCGCGAGCAGGACAAAGGGGAACTGATCGCGTGGCGGGAAATCGGCCCCGCCGACCAACGGCCACGCCGCGAGCAGCAGCACCGCGACGATCACATTCTGGAAGAAAGCGATCTCGATCGGCCCGGCGACCAGCGCCTGGCGCCGCATCAGGATGATATTGACCGCATAGCACAGCGCCGAGGCGAGGATGGCGATGCTGCCGAGCAGTGCGTCGTCGCCAAGATCGGCCTGCGCCTGGCCGACGAAGATTACCACCACACCGGCGAACGCGATCAGTGAGGCGCCGATCGTGCGGGGACCAATCGTTTCGTGCAGGACAGCGGCGGCGAGGAACAAGGCAATCAGCGGGGCGATGAAGGCGAGCGCGATCGCCTGCGCTAGCGGGACTCGCGCGATCCCCCAGAAGAACAGCATTGCCATCACGGTGGTCAGCGCGCCGCGGAAAAGGTGGATACGCATGACTTCGCGCGCCGGCCAGTTGGGCCGGGTAGCGAACAAGGCGCCGGCCATGATTATGCCGGCGAGCATGCGCCACACCATCGTCGCATAAATGCCGAGCGCGAGGACCAGCCCCTTCATCACCGCGTCCATACCCGAAAAGGTGGCGATGCCGATCATTCCGACGAGGAAGGCGGTGAACGGGGTGTGGATCATGAGTCGCGCGGGTGGGTAGCATCCCGCGGCACTCCGGGCCTTAACGTCACAAGAGTCACGGACTGAGCGGACATTTTCCTGATTCCTGCGGAAGCGGTGCCACGACGCGGTCGAATCGTCGCGCTCAGTCGAGCAGAAGATATCCTACATTGCCAGCGGCAAAGGCGCGGCTCAGGCGGCGTCGCGAGTTTGGCTGATTCCAGCTTCGATTTCGGCCGCCTTGGCTTCGACCAGTTTGACGATATGCTCGATCATGCCGGCGTCCTGGACGTGGTGATCGGTGACCCCCGACAGGAACACCATATGCTTGCCATTGCCGCCGCCGGTGATGCCAATGTCGGTCTCGCGCGCTTCGCCAGGGCCGTTGACGACGCAGCCGAGCACGCTGAGCGACATCGGGGTGCGGATATGCTGCAATCGCTCCTCGAGCGCCTCGACGGTGCGGATGACATCGAACCCCTGCCGCGCGCAGCTCGGGCAAGAGACCACGCGCACCCCGCGATTGCGAATCCCGAGCGCCTTGAGCATTTCATAGCCGACGCGGACCTCTTCCTCCGGCTCAGCCGAGAGCGAGACGCGGATCGTGTCGCCGATTCCTGCCCACAGCAAAGACCCCATGCCAATCGACGATTTGACCGTCCCGCCTATCAGTCCGCCCGCCTCGGTAATCCCCAAGTGCAACGGGCAATCGAGGGTTTCGGCGAGCTGGTGGTAGGCGGCGACCGCGAGGAACAGGTCGCTGGCCTTCACCGCGACCTTGTAGTTGCGAAAATCATGATCCTCGAGGATGCGGATATGGTCGAGCGCGCTTTCGACCAAGGCCTCGGGGCAGGGCTCGCCATATTTTTCGAGCAGATCCTTTTCGAGGCTGCCGGCATTGACCCCGATGCGGATCGCGCAGCCATTGGCCTTGGCGGCGTTGACCACTTCCCTGACCCGCTCGGCCGAGCCGATGTTGCCGGGGTTGATGCGCAGGCAGGCGGCGCCGGCGTCGGCGGCCTCGAGCGCGCGCTTGTAATGAAAATGAATGTCGGCGACGATCGGCACGTTACTGGCGCGGACGATCTGCTTGAGCGCGGCGGTCGATTCGACGTCGGGGCAGGAGACCCGGATGATGTCGACCCCGGCCTCCTCGCAGCGGCGGATCTGGTCGATCGTCGCCTTGGCGTCCGAGGTCGGGGTGTTGGTCATGGTCTGGACGGTGACCGGCGCATCGCCGCCGACGGCGACATTGCCGACCATGATCTGACGCGATTGACGGCGCGCTATGTCGCGCCAGGGCCTGATGGACATGGCGCCGATATAGGCCAGCACCGCGCCCGAGCCAAGGCGCGACCCGACCTCTCACAAAGAATCGCTCCGCAGTGGATTATCTGTTAAATGCGCGGTGAGATTCTGGTGGGGGCACCGTGTGAACACTATGGCCCTGATGTCGCGTGACAAGCCAACCGGCGCCAACGGCGCTCCGGGACGGCCTAACGACACCCCGCGCTACCAGGCGTTCCTGAGCTACAGCCACCACGACAGCGCCCACGCCGACTGGCTGCACAAGGCGATCGAGCGGTTCGCGGTGCCCAAGGGACTGGTCGGGCGGGTGACGGCGACGGGCGCGGTGCCGCGGAGCCTGTCGCCGATCTTCCGCGATCGCCACGAGCTGGCCGCGTCGAGCGACCTTGGCCAGACGATCCGCGTCGCCTTGAAGCAGTCGCGCTTCCTGATCGTGCTGTGTTCGCCGGCCGCAGCCAGCTCGCGCTGGGTCAATGAGGAGATTCTCGCGTTCAAGAAATTGCACGGCGAGCGGTCCGTGCTGGCGGCGATCGTCGACGGCGAGCCGTGGGCGAGCGCGATTCCGGGACGCGAGGCCGAGGAATGCTTCCCGCCGGCGCTGCGCGAGAAGATCGACCGCAAGGGACAGTCGACCGGCAAGCGCGCCGAACCGATCGCGGCGGATCTGCGCGAGACGGGCGACGGGCGCGAGGCGGGCAAACTCAAGCTGATCGCGGGGATGCTCGGGCTCGGGCTCGACGATTTGGTGCGGCGCGAGCAGCAGCGGCGGCAGAAGCGCCTGACC
Organism: Sphingomicrobium sp.; assembly: GCA_046589895.1. Lineage (GTDB taxonomy): Bacteria > Pseudomonadota > Alphaproteobacteria > Sphingomonadales > Sphingomonadaceae > Sphingomicrobium. The sequence continues at coordinate 354 of JBKJTQ010000007.1, read as the reverse complement.
TATGTGGCGGCGGCGTTGCTGGCGGGGATGACGATGACCAGCGGTCTGGCGGTGTTCGCCTTCGACAAGCGCGATGAAGCGAGGGATCAGCGGCGCGAGGCCGAAGGGCTGGTCGGGTTCATGCTGGGCGATTTGAAGGATGTGCTCGAGCCGATCGGAAAACTCGATGCGCTCAACGCCGTCGGCACCAGGGCGCTGGCCTATTTCGAGAAGCAGGACAAAGCGGAATTGAGCGATGCGGCGCTCGCGCAACGCAGTCAGGCGCTGGGCCTGCTGGGCAGTATCGCAAACGATACCGGCGACCTCGACGGGGCTGTTGCGCGCTATCGCGAAGCGATGACTGGCACGGCCGAG
>JBKJTQ010000309.1:0-2809 GCA_046589895.1 Sphingomicrobium sp. | reverse complement strand
TTGAGGATGAGGCCGCGCGCGGCCGCGGCGACCGCATCCTGCTGCGCGCCGGGCGCGAAGCCGCGGTCTATGTGCTCAACAAGAAGCGCGCCGAATTGGCGGAGATCGAGACCCGTTATGGCGTGAGCGTCGAAGTGATGATCGACGAAGCGTTCGAGGGCGCACGGATGAGCGTCGACAGTTCGGGCGATCGTCCCAACCCGCAAGACCGACCGATCGCGGCGCCGATTGTCGATGAAGATGAAGATCTGATCGACGAGGTCGAAATCGAAGAAGAGGTTGAGGACAAAGAACAGCGACCCGCGCGCCGCGAAGGCGGTCGGGAGACGGGTCGTGAAGTGCGCGACGGCGGCGACGATGACAGCCCCCACCGCAAGCGCCGCCGTCGGCGTGGTGGCCGTGGCCGCAATCGGCGCGATGGCGAACGCGAGGACGGCGGGCAGGATGAGGCTTCAGTCGCGGCCAATGCTGGACATGAAGAAGAGCAAGGCGCCGAGCAGCCGCTGACCGAAGCCGAGGACTGGCAGCCCGAGCAGACCAGCGAGGATGGCGAAGAACGCCAGCGTCCGCGCCGCGGTCGTCGCGGTGGCCGTAGTCGTCGCGGCCGGTCGGACACACCCGGCGACGCGGTCGAGGCCGACAGCTTGGCGATGATTAAAACGCCGGTCGCCGAGGAAGCGCCGATCGCCGAGATAGAGGCATCCGCCGAGATTGAAGCGGTCGTGGAGGAGAAGCCCAAGACTCGCCGTCGTCCGCGCGCCCGTAAGGCCGAGGTCGAGTCCCCAGTCGAAGTTGCCGCTGAAGCAACTGCCGCTGCGCTGGAAAGCGCTGACATCGCCAAGGTCGCCGAAGCAGTTTCGGCCGCGCCCAAGCGGCGCTCGCGCGCCAAGAAGGTCGTCCTTCCGGTTGATACCGATGTTGCTATCGAACTCGCGGTCGCGGACGCTTCGGCGCCGGCGATCGCGGTCGAAGTCAGCAATGACCGGACCGCAGACGAGTTCGACGGCGATGCGGGCGATGGCTCGGATCTGCGGCGCGGCTGGTGGCAGCGCACCTTTGGCTAGAAGGCGCGTCGGCTGAGCCGCGTCCCTCACGCGATGATCAAGCGGTCCGGAATGATGGTGTCGGGCCGCCTTTCATCTCGCGTTCAGCCGCCCGATGGGACAGCGACGGGCATGACAATATGTGCCCGGCGAACCACTCGCTCCTTCATGCTCGCGCTCGCGCTGGGCGTCGCCGCTGCGCAGCCCGCAGCGGCGCAGTCGGTCCTACGCGACAGCGAGACCGAATTGCTGTTCAGGGACATGTCGAAGCCGCTGATCGAGGCGGCGAAGCTCGACCCCGCGAGCGTTAAGGTGGTCCTCATCCAGGACCCCGAAATCAACGCCTTCGTCGCGACCGGCCAAGTGGTTTATATCCACACCGGGCTGATCGCCGCGGCGGACAATGCCAACCAGCTGCAGGCGGTGATCGCGCATGAACTGGGGCATGTCGCGGGTGGGCATGCAATCCGCATTCGCGAAGGCCAGGGCGCGGCGACCAAGATTTCAATCCTGTCGCTGGTGCTTGCCGCCGCCGCCGCCGCCGCGGGGGCTGGCGATGCCGCGATGGGGGTGCTGCTCGCCGGGCAGCAGGCCGCGACGGGCAACTTCCTGAGCTTTACGCGAGCGCAGGAATCTTCCGCCGATCTTGCTGGCGCATCCTATCTTTCGAAGGCCGGGGTGAATGGCGAGGGCAGCCTCGATTTCTTCAAGAAGCTCGGCAATCAGGAGTTCCGCCTCGCGATCCCGCAGGAGGATAGCTATGGCCGCACCCATCCGCTGTCGAGCGAGCGCATCGCCAGCCTTGAGCAGATTTACAAGGCCGACCCGGCGTGGAAGCACAAGACCGACCCGGCGCTAGAGGCACGCTTCCAGCGGATCAAGGCCAAGCTGATCGGATATATCGACCCCCGGCGCGCGACCATACTCTATCCCGAAAGCGACCAGAGCGTCGCCGCCCATTATGCGCGCGCCTACGCCTATCACCGCGGCGCCTACCCCGACAAAGCCGCGGCCGAAGCCGAAGCTTTGCTCAAGGCAAGCCCCGACGATCCCTTCTTTCTTGAGCTCAAGGGGCAGGTGCTGCTTGAAGGCGGCAACCCGGCGGCAGCGATCGCCCCGCTGCGCCGCGCGGTGAGCGAGGCGCCCGACCAGCCGATGATTGCAGTGATGCTGGGCCACGCGCTGATCGCGACCGAGGACCAGAGCAAATTTCCCGAGGCCAAGCAGGTGCTCAAGAATGCGGTCAATCGCGACAATGACAATCCCTTCGCCTGGTATCAACTCGGGATCGTCTATGACCGCGAGGGCGACCGCGCGCGCGCCAGCCTCGCCACCGCCGAACGGCAGAATCTGGAGGGCGAGACCAAGCTTGCGCTCGCCGCCGCGCGGTCGGCTCTGATGGGGCTGAAAACCGGCACGCCGGACTATCTTCGCGCCCAGGACATTGCCATGGTATCGGAGACGCAGCTCAAGAAGGACAAGAAGAACAAGCGCGATGACGGAAAATAGGGGTTCGCGCTGGGGCGCGGCGATTGGCGGGGGGATCATCGGCGCGGGGCTGACCGCGGCCTTGCTGATCGCCGTTGCACCGAAACTGATCGGCGAGCGGATGGTGCGCGACGCGATTGTCGCCCACCCCGACATATTGGTCGAAGCCTCCGACGCGCTTCGCGACCGTCAATATGCGCCGACGCTCGCCGCGCAGCGAGCGAATATTGAAACGCCCTTTCACTCAAGCTGGAAGGGCGCAGCCAAGCCCGAGGTGA
>JBKJTQ010000281.1:0-4516 GCA_046589895.1 Sphingomicrobium sp. | reverse complement strand
TGCGCCGGGGAACTGGCACCTTTAGCCTGGGCCGCCGCCAGTACATCGTCCTTGGTCAGACGGCCGTCCTTGCCGCTGCCCTTGATCGCCGATGGGTCGACATGATGCTCAAGCACCGCGCGGCGCACCGCGGGCGACAAAGTGAGTGCGGCGTCGGGGTTAGCCGGTTCGCTGTTCCCCGGCGCAGGCCGGGGTCCAGGAGCCGCAGGCTCGACGGGCGCGGCGCCGGTCGAATTTGGTTCCGGCGCCGGGGGATTAGAGAGCACCGCCGCTGCTGCGCTTTCGCCGATCCGCGCCAGAACCGCGCCGACCGCGACGGTGTCGCCTTCCTTGAACATTTGCTCGCTAAGCGTTCCCGCCACCGGCGAAGGGACTTCGATGCTGACCTTGTCGGTTTCAAGGCTGGCGATCGGCTCATCAAGCGCGACCGCGTCGCCGGGCGCCTTGAGCCACTGGCCGATGGTCGCTTCAGTGATCGATTCGCCCAGCGTCGGGACTTTGACATCAGTCGGCATGCTTGATCCTCAACTTGCGGCCTTGCCGGCCTTCTGGACAGTCTCAACCGCGGCCTGCGTCGCGGCGGGGGCGGCGGCGTGCTGGCCAAGCGCAACAGCTATCAGCGCCGCCTGCTCGGCAATATGCCGCTTGGCAAGCCCGGTCGCGGGCGAGGCCGAGGCGCAGCGCCCGGCATAGCGCGGGCGAAGCGCGCCATGCCCGGCCTCGCCAAGGCAGCATTCGATCAAGTCCTGAACGAAAGTCCACGCGCCCCCATTTTTCGGCTCTTCCTGCGTCCAGACGAGGTCGGTGAGGCCCGGCATCGCCGTCAACCGCTTGACCAACGGTTCAGACGGGAAGGGATAAAGCTGCTCGACACGAAGGATTTCGGTGTCGGCGGGCGCGCCCTTGGCGACCGCGCCGTCGCGCGCTTCCATCAAATCATAGCCGACTTTGCCCGAGCACAATATAAGCCGCGTCGCGGTGCCCTCGGCCGGGGGGGTCAGGTCGGACAGGATACGCTTGAAATGGCCCTGTCCGACGAACTCCGCGCGGCTCGACACCGCAAGCTTGTGCCGGAGCAGCGACTTGGGGGTCATGATGATCAGGGGTTTACGGAAATCGCGGTGCATCTGGCGGCGCAGGATGTGAAAATAATTGGCCGGGGTGGTGCAGTTGGCGACTTGCATATTATCTTGCGCGCAGAGTTGAAGAAAGCGTTCGGGCCGCGCCGAGCTATGTTCCGGACCCTGGCCCTCATAGCCGTGCGGGAGCAGCATCACGAGCCCGCTAGCGCGTAGCCATTTGGCTTCGCCGGCGGCGATGAACTGGTCGATGATGGTCTGCGCGCCGTTGACGAAATCGCCGAACTGCGCCTCCCACAACACGAGCGTCTTGGGGTCGGCGATCGAATAACCATATTCAAACCCGAGCACGCCGAATTCGCTTAAGGGGCTGTCGCGGACCTCGAAGCGCGGACTTCCGTCCTTTTCGATCGTGCGCAGCGGAATATATTTTTCACCGGTCTTCTGGTCGACCCACACCGCGTGGCGATGGCTGAAGGTGCCGCGTCCGCTATCCTGCCCCGACAGGCGCACGCGATAGCCGTCCTCACAGATGCTGCCGAACGCCAGCGCCTCGGCGGTCGCCCAGTCGAACCCCGTGCCGCTGTCGAACATCGCCTTCTTCGCGGCGAGGATGCGGGCCAAGGTCTTGTGGATATGAAGATCGGCGGGGACGGTGGCAAGCAAGCCGCCCAGCCGGTCGAACTGTGTATCGTCGAGCGCGGTGGTGGCGTTGCGGCGGCCGAGCACGGGCTCGTCGGGACTGCCGAGCCCTGACCAGCGGCCTTCAAACCAGTCGGCCTTGTTCGGAAGGTAGGACGTTCCAGCCTCGAATTCGCCTTCGAGCAGGGTCGTGAATTGCTTGGTCCTCTCGTCGATCCAAGCCTGGTCGACGACCTTCTGCGCGATGAGCCGTGCGCCATAGACCTGGCTGATCGGCGGATGCTGGGCGATCGCGGCGTACATCAGCGGCTGGGTGAAGCTCGGCTCGTCGCCCTCATTATGGCCGAAGCGGCGGTAGCACCACATGTCGATGACGATGTCGCGGTTGAACTTCTGACGATATTCGATCGCCAGCTTGCACGCGAATGTCACCGCCTCGGGATCGTCGCCGTTGACGTGAAGGATCGGCGCCTGGACCGATTTCGCGATATCGGACGGGTAAGGCGAGGAGCGCGCAAATTGCGGGCTGGTGGTGAATCCGACTTGGTTGTTGATGACGAAATGGATCGTGCCGCCGGTGCCGTAGCCGGGGAGGCCGGAAAAGCCGAAACATTCGGCGACGATCCCCTGCCCCGCAAAGGCGGCATCGCCGTGGAGTAGGATCGGAAGCACCGTGTCGCCCTCGCGATCACCGCGCAGTGTCTGCACCGCGCGCGCCTTGCCCAGCACCACAGGGTCGACCGCCTCCAGATGCGACGGGTTGGGGACGAGCGAGAGATGGACCTTGTTTCCGTCGAATATACGGTCGGACGAGGTGCCGAGGTGATATTTGACGTCGCCCGACCCGCCGACATCGTCAGGATTGGCGCTGCCCCCAGCGAACTCGTGGAAAATCGCTCGATACGGCTTGCCCATCACGTTGGCGAGGACGTTCAAGCGACCGCGGTGCGCCATGCCGACGGCGATTTCGGTGATCCCCATCGCGCCACCATATTTGATGATCGATTCGAGCGCCGGGACCGCGCTTTCGCCCCCGTCCAAACCAAAGCGCTTGGTCCCGACATATTTGCGCGCGAGGAATTTCTCCCATTGCTCACCGTGGATGACCTTTTCAAGGATCGCCTGCTTGCCTTCGGGGGTGAAGACGATCTCGGCGGCTTTGCCCTCCATCCGTTCCTGAAGGAAGCGGCGCTCGGCAAGGTCGTTGATGTGCATATATTCAAGGCCGACGGGTCCGCAATAATTCGCCTCAAGCACCGGCACGATTTCGCGCAGGGTCGCCGACTCGAAGCCGAGCGTTCCGCCGAGCCAGATCCTGCGGTCGAGGTCGGCATCGGTGAAGCCGTGGAACGAGGGGGTCAGTTCGGGCGGTACCGGATTATGCGCGAGCCCGAGCGGATCGAGCCGGGCGGCGAGGTGGCCGCGCACGCGGTACAGGCGGACCAGCATCATCGCGCGGATCGAATCGTCGGCGGCGCCGCGCACCGCATCGGGATCTGCGCCGGTCGCGGCGGCCATCGCCCGCGCCCCTTCGGCGATGCTCAGGACAGGCGTCGCCTCGGTCGGATCGAGCCCGTCATTGTTGGAATCGAGCGCCGTCATCGGCCAGTTTGGCCGCGCCCAGCTGGGACCCTGTTCGGCTTCCAAAGTTGCTCGCTCCATGAGGTTGCTTACCTTGGTCTAATCGTCGCCAAGCGCCGCTATGAGTCGATCAACATACTCAAGTGGATTTGACGAATTTTCGAAACACACCGATAAATGGCCATCCGCCAAGTCGATCACAAGCTGTAGGAAGTTCCCATATCCGACAATGACGAACTTGAAGCCGCCACAATCAAGTCTGCCCCGCTGTCGACCAAGCGTAAGGAGTGCTGGATTGATAAACAACTCCTCATAACGATCTGACTCGCCAGCGGACGCACCCGCGACGCCATTTCGTTGTGCGGATCGTACTCGACCGTCGGAATATCGCGCAACATAGCGAATTTGATCAGAAAGTTTGAAAAATTTCGCAAAATCTGTGCTCATTTTTTCAATAGCTCCGAAAGCGTCGTGCCGAGCTCAGATGGCGACGGCGAGACCGTAATTCCAGCCGCCTCCATCGCCGCGATCTTGCTTCCCGCGTCGCCCTTGCCGCCCGACACGATCGCGCCGGCATGGCCCATGCGGCGTCCCGGCGGCGCGGTCAGGCCGGCGATGAAGCCGACCATCGGCTTGCTTCGCCCGCGCTTCGCCTCATCGGCGATGAATTGCGCGGCTTCTTCCTCGGCGGCGCCGCCGATCTCGCCGATCATGATGATCGACTGGGTCGCGTCGTCGGCGAGGAACAGTTCAAGCATGTCGATGAAATTGGTGCCGTTGACCGGATCGCCGCCGATCCCGACCGCGGTGGTCTGGCCGAGGCCCTCGTTGGTGGTCTGGAACACCGCTTCATAGGTCAGCGTGCCCGAGCGCGACACGACGCCGACACTGCCCTTCTTGAAAATGGTGCCGGGCATGATCCCGATCTTGCATTCATCCGGTGTGAGCACACCGGGGCAGTTGGGGCCGATGAGGCGCGACTTTGAGCCCGACAGCGCGCGCTTGACGCGGACCATGTCGAGCACCGGAATGCCTTCGGTGATGCACACGATCAATGACACTTCGGCGTCGATCGCCTCGAGGATCGAATCCGCGGCGTACGGCGGCGGGACGTAGACGACCGTGGCGTCGGCGCCGGTCCTCGCGACCGCTTCGGCCACCGTATCAAACACCGGCAGCCCGATATGGGTCGTCCCGCCCTTGCCCGGAGTCAC
>JBKJTQ010000273.1:0-15713 GCA_046589895.1 Sphingomicrobium sp. | reverse complement strand
GCTTCCCCGCCATCGCCGTATCGGGATTGCGCGCGGCGCGGATGATCGCCTCGCGGCTCTTCTGCCACAGCGTGTCGAGCCACAGACCAACCGAGCGATTATCGAGCAATTGGCGCTTCCACTCCTCGACCTTATCGCGGGTTTCGGGGCGCGTCTGAAGGTCGTTGGCGAGCTGGGCGAGCGCTTCCTCGATTTTGACCCGCACCGGGTGGGCGGGGTCGGTGGTCATGTCGTCGGCCAGCTTGCGCAACCCATCGAGGATTGAATCCGACAGCCGCGAGTCGATCCCGGCGAGCTTCAACACCCAGTTGGTGCGCTTCTTGACCATGTCGCGGATCAGCGCCTCATTGGCGTCGAGCGCGCGGTTGATCCAGCGGATCGCCGCCTCGAGCATCGGCACATGGCGGTCCTCGTTGATCGCGCTCGCCAAGGCATGGCCGATCAGCGGTGCGATCTCGGCATTGCGCAGCCGGTTCGAAATCGCACCCTTGACCAGCCCGCCGAGCCGTTCGTCGTCGAGGCTTTCGAAAATGTCCGCGATCAGCCGGCTCGCGCCCTTGCGGATACGGGTCGCCTCTCCCTGCGGCGCCTGGAGGAAACGACCCGCGGCGCCGGCGAGGTCGATATGGCGCATGCGCCGCGCGACCACCCGGGCAATAAGGAAATTTTCCTTGAGGAAGGTCGCCAGTGCCTCGCCAATCCGATCCTTGTTGCGGGGGATGATCGCGGTGTGCGGAATCGGCAGCCCGAGCGGGTGGCGGAATAGCGCGGTGACCGCGAACCAGTCGGCCAGCCCGCCGACCATTCCAGCCTCGGCGAACGCCTTGACCCATTGCAGCCACGGATAGCGCGGTTCGAGCAACCGCGCGGCAATGAAGATTAGCGCCATCACGACCAGCAAGCCGGTGGCTGCGGCCTTCATTCCCGCCGCGCCCTGCTGGACGCCGTTGAAGCGGATCGGGGCGCGGGCGCTGATCATCGCCTCACTTTAGCCGCGCCCGCGCGCTTGTCACTCGGCAGGGAGTGGCTCCGCCCCACTTCGACCGGACTTGTCGACATCCACCCATTTGCCGAGCTTGCGACCGAACCAGCTTTCGACGTCGACCGCGATGCTGAAGCTGGCCGGGACGATGAGCAGCGTCAGGACGGTCGAAAAGATCAGCCCCCCAATCACGGTCACCGCCATCGGCGCGCGGAATGAACTGTCGCCGGTCAGTGACAGCGCCACTGGTACCATTCCGGCGACCATCGCCACCGTGGTCATTACGATCGGTTGCGCGCGTTTGTGCCCGGCCTCGGCGATCGCTTCGTCCTTGGTCATGCCATGGTCCATCATCTCGACCGCGAAATCGACCAGCAGGATGCTGTTCTTGGCAACGATTCCGAGCAACATGAGCAGACCGATGAACACCGGCAGCGAAATTGGATCGCCGGTGATGAACAAAGCCACCGCCGCGCCGAGCGGCGCGAGCAGGAGCGAACCCATGTTCACGAACGGGACCAACACGCGCTTGTAGAGCAGCACCAGCACTGCGAACACCAGCAGCACGCCCGCGACCACCGCCACGACGAAATTGAACATTAACTCGGCCTGCCATTTGGTATCACCAAGCTGCAACTCGCTGATTCCTTGGGGCAGGTTGCGCATCGACGGAAGCGCGCGAATTTCGGCCCACGCCTCGCTCGACACCGCGCCCGGCACGAGGTCGGCGCCGACCGAGATGCGTCGCACCTGGTTGGTACGCTGAACCGTCGTCGGGCCCGCCCCGAAGCTGATCGCAGCCACCGACTTCAAGGGCACCGAACCTCCGGTCTGGGTCGGCACAGGCAGATTTTCGAGCGTGGCGAGGTCGCGGCGCGCCGCTTCGGGGAGCGCCACGCGGATCGGCACCTGGCGATCACTGAGCGAGAATTTGGCGCTATTCTGGTCAATGTCGCCCAGCGTCGCGAGGCGGATCGTCTGTCCCAGCGCGGCGGTGGTCACGCCGAGGTCGGTCGCGAGATCCTGGCGCGGTCTAATGATAATCTCGGGTCGCTCCAGATCGCCCTGGACGCGCGGCGCGCGAATCTTGCCGAGCGCCTCCATCTCCTCGGCGATCCTATTCGCGGTCGCGAACAGCTCTTCGGGATCCTCGCCGCCCAAATTGAGCGTTATATCGCGCCCACCGCCACCGCCGCCTTCGGGTCCGCCTTGAGCCTGCGACTGGAAATTGACCCGCGCGTCGGCGATTTCGGACAGCTTGGGGGCAAGGCTGCGCTCGATCTCGATGGACGTGCGCTCGCGCTTGGGATCAAGCGTCAGATTGAGGTTTCCGTTGCCGACATTGACCCGTTCAACCACCTGCAGGACTTCGGGCGCGGTTTCGACCACGCGACGCGCCTCGGCCGATACCGCCTCGGCCTGCGCGCGGGTCGAGCCCGGCGGCAGGAAGAAGCGCACCGTGCTGAAATCGCGATTTTGCGGCGGAAAGAAGGTGAACGACAACTGGCTGAACAGCAGCACAGTAAGCGCCAGCGAAGCAATCCCGCCCACTACCGCGGACCAGCGATGGTGCAGGGTCCAGCGCAACGCGGCCAGATAATTGCGCATGATAAAATTCTCTCCATGCGGTTCAGGGCCGTGGCTCTTGAGCATATAGGCCGCCATCAACGGCGTTATGAGTCGCGCGACAAACAGGCTGATCAGCACCGCGACCACCACGGTGAAGCCGAAATTCTTGAAGAATTGGCCCGAAATCCCCGGCATCAGGCCGACCGGCAGGAACACCGCGACGATCGCCATGGTCGTCGCCAGCACAGCCAACCCGATTTCGTCAGCGGCGTCGATCGAGGCCTGATAGGCGCTTTTGCCCATCCGCATATGTCTGACGATATTTTCGATCTCAACAATTGCATCGTCAACGAGAACCCCGGCAACGAGGCTCAGCGCGAGCAGACTGAGGAAGTTCAGTGTAAACCCCATCAGGTCGAGGAACCAGAATGTCGGGATCGCCGACAGTGGGATCGCCACCGCCGCGATCAGCGTCGCGCGCCAGTCGCGTAAGAACAGGAACACCACGATGACCGCAAGGACCGCGCCTTCCAACAGCATTTCCATCGACGATTCATATTGCAGGATGGTGGCGTCGACTTCGGTGTAGATCTGGTTGAACTTGACCTGGCCATTGCTATCGGTCTCGATCTTGCGGAGCGCTTGCTCAGCCGCCTGATAGGTCGTCACGTCCGACGCACCCTTGGCGCGAGAAATGCCGAAGCTCAGGATTTGATTGCCGTTCATCTTGCTGATCGAGCGCTGCTCGCTATTGCCGTCGATCACTTGCGCAATATCGCCCAGCCGTACCGCGCGCCCGCCGCTCAGCGCGATCTGGGTCTGCGACAGCTGCGCCGCGCCCTTGGTATTGCCCAGCACGCGCACCGATTGCTCGGAGCCCGCGATTTCGGCACGCCCGCCGGCCGAATCGAGGTTGATCTGACGCAGCTGCTGGTTGACCTGCGCCGCGGTAATCCCCTGCGCCTGGATCGCGGCCGGGTTGAGGATAACGCGGATTTCGCGATTGACCCCGCCATAGCGGTCGACGCTCGCCATCCCGGGCACGGCGAGCAGCCGCTTGGCAACGTCATTGTCGACGTACCAGCTTAACTGTTCGAGCGTCATGTCGGTCGCTTCGACCGCGAATATAGCGAGCTGGCTGCCTCCCTCGGCGCGCACGACCTGCGGTTCGAGGATGCCCTCGGGCAAGTCGCCGCGGATCTGCGAGACGGCGTCGCGTACGTCGTTGGTGGCTCGATCGACCGGGGTGCCGATTGCGAATTGGACGAAGGTGTTCGAATTGCCTTCGCGCACCGAGCTGTTGATTTCCTCGACCCCGGCGATTCCGCGAACCGCGGACTCGACCTTCTGCGTGACCTGGGCCTCTAGCTCGGTCGGGGCCGCGCCGGGCTGCGAGATGCTGATATTGACGAACGGAAATTCGACATCGGGGCTATCGTTGACGTCCATCTGCATGAACGACACGATCCCCGCGAGCAGCAGCGCGACGAACAGCACGATCGGCGGAAATGGGTTGCGAATCGCCCAGGATGAGATGTTGCGGAAGTTCATCGCGTCGAACTCTTTCTAGCGCGCCGCCTGGCGACGCGGAGCAACCTTTTGCCCGGGGTTGAGGAACGCCCCGGACGACACGACTATCGCTTCCTGGCCGGTGAGGCCCTCGACGACGGTCACACCCTCATTGTCGATCCTGCCGACTTTGATTGGGCGGCGCTCGACCTTGTTCTCACGATTGACGACGAAGACAAAACTGCCCTTATCATCGCTCAGCACGGCACTTTGCGGAAGCAGCGGCGCAGTGGTCGATCCACTCGCGATTCGGGCCTCGGCAAACCCGCCGGGACGGATTGCGGGATCGTAAGGAATTGAAATTCGCACTTCGCCCTGACGGCTCTGCGGATCGATCACCGGGGCGATCTGCCAGATTCGTCCGGCAAAACTGCGGTCGATCCCGATCGGGGTGACCGACGCCGCCATGCCGGTGCGGACCTGCGACAAATCCTGTTGCGACATCGAGGCGCGCATTTCCATTTCGCCCCCACGCGCGAGGCGGAACAGTCCGCCCGCGCCCGCGCTGACCACCTGTCCGACCTCGACGCTGCGCGACAGGATCAGCCCCGCGCTCGGCGCGCGAATGTCCAGCCGCCCGATCCGCGCGCGCGCGCCGCCAAGCTGCGCCTGCGCCACGCGGACGCGCGCACTGGCGACATCGCGCGCCGCGCGCTTGCGGTCCAGGTCGGCCTTGCTGACGAACCCGCGCCCGACCAGCGCCTGGCTGCGGTCGAGCTCATTTTGCGCCAGCGCGGCATCGGCGCGTGCAACCTGGATCGACGCGGCGAGTTGGTTGGCCTCCTGCCCCTGGACCGAGCGGTCGATGCTCGCGAGCACCTGCCCCTGGCGGACCCAGCTTCCGGCATCGACATAGACTTGCAACACGCGCCCGCCCTCGCCCGCGACTCCGACCGGCTCATCGCGACGCGCCGCAAGCGCGCCCGACGCAGTGATCGTGCGCGCGACATCGGTGCGTCCGGGGACGACCACCGTTACGCTGGGGATTTGCCCGCCCGCCCCGCGACCACCCGCCCCGCGACCACCCGCGACGGCGGCGGGATCCTCCCCGCGACCGAACAGCACATAGGCCCCGATCAGCGCCACCGCGATCACCACGGCGGCAATGATCATCGTCCGCCGCCGCTTGCTGCGGTCAACGACGATCAAGCGGCCGGAAGGGTCGATCATGGTTTCCCTGTTCATGCGCGGCATTCTTTCCCGTCCAGCGATCTTGATACGACATTGACGCTGTATTACACTCGTAAGGCAGCTTGAGCAACTGAGCGCGGTAACGGTGCGAGAAAAGGTGTTTTCGACTAACGGCTAACCCTTCGCGGCGGATGGTCGCTGTTGCCAATCTGTAACGATCATGGTGGAGTGGTGAGCGACAAAATGATCCAAGATGAAGGAGTGCAGTGCGCATGATCGAGACTTATGGGATCCTCGGCTGGATCGTGATCGGCTTCATCGCCGGCGGAATCGCCAAATTGCTGATGCCGGGCAAGGACCCGGGCGGCTGCCTGATCTCCATCCTGCTCGGGGTCGCCGGTGCACTGCTGGCGGGCTTCATCGGCAAGTCGATAGGCTGGTATGAGGAAGGCGAGGCGGCGGGCTTCCTCGCCGCGATCGTCGGAGCATTTCTTATCCTTTTGCTCTATCGGTTGATCGTCCGCCGCCGCCGCTAGCTTCGTTCAGGATCGAGCCATCGCGTCGCGGCCAGCCTGCGCCACGTTGCTTTGCGTCAGGGAGAGACCAATGACCAAGACCTTATTGGCGCTGATGATTGGCGCCGCAGCAATCGCCGCTGCTCCCGTCGCGGCACAGGACAGCACGCTCGTCCGCCCCGTGTCCGGAACTCGACTCGACATCAATGCCACTGGCAGCGTCGGCCGCGTTCCCGACCTGGCGATCATTTCCGCCGGAGTAGTCACCAGATCGGCGACCGCGTCGGGGGCGATATCCGACAATGCGGCGCGGATGGAGCGGGTGCGTGCGGCGTTAAAGCGCGCAGGGATTGCCGATCGCGATATCCAGACCAGTTCGATCAATTTAAATCCCGACTATCGCTATCAGGAAAACCAGCCGCCGGTGCTGACCGGCTATCAGGCGTCGAACAATGTCTCGGTCAAGTTTCGCGATATCCGCAACAGCGGCCGGATCCTCGACGCGCTCGTCGCCGAGGGTGCCAACCAGATCAACGGCCCGTCGCTGACGATCGACAAGCCCGAGACAGCGTATGATGAGGCGCGCACCAAGGCGATTGTCGCCGGCCGCGCGCGCGCCGACCTTTACGCCCGCTCGCTCGGAATGCGCGTGGCGCGTTTGCTATCAGTGAGCGAAAGCGGCGGCTACGCGCGCCCGCCGATGCCGATGGCCGAGCGCGGCATGGTGGCTATGGCGTCCGATGCCAAGACCCAGATCGACCCTGGGACCCAGGATATCGAGATTACGCTGGCGATGAGCTTCGAGCTTCAATAAGCGCGCGGCGCGGTCAGGGGGCTCAGAAAAAAGGCCGTCCGGTTTCCCGGACGGCCCCTCTTTTCGTCTTAAATGCGCTATAGGTTAGCGGACCGACCCGCGGCGAACGAGATTGACGATCGCCAACAGGATGATCGCGCCGAGCAGCGAAATCAGAAGGTTGGGAAGCGAGAAATCGCCACTGGTGATCGAACCGCCACCAAGCAACGGGGCAAGCACCAGGCCGCCAAGGATGGCGCCGATGATACCGACAACGATGTTGAGCAAGATGCCCTGCTGGCCATCGGTGCGCATCACGATGCTGGCGAGCCAGCCCAAGATTCCGCCAACGATGATAATCAGGATCCAAGTAAGCATTGCGTTCCTCCTGTTCGCGGCCCCCCGTTCGAGCGCGAGGCCTTCCGGCATCAAGACGCATGATGCCGTTTGATTGTTCCGGATAAACAACGCTCTGTCTAGTGCTTCCAGACCGACGCACGAAGGACCCGGCCGTCTCGGGCCGAGCCCCTCGCTGGGGGAGATGGTGCCGCGCGCCTCAGTAGCGCTGCTGGCGCTCATATTGGTCGCGGTAATGCTTGATTCGGGTCACCCGCAGGCCGGGCATTCCCGACCGGTCGACCGCGCGCTGCCAGCTGGTGAATTCCTCAAGGCTGAGCGTATAGCGCTGGCACGCCTCGTCGACGCTCAGCAGCCCGCCAGCAACCGCGGCGACGACCTCAGCCTTGCGCCGGACAACCCAACGCGTGGTGCTCGGTGCGGGCAGGGAGTCGATCGTCAGTGACTCACCGAGCGGACCGATCACCTGGGCTGGCCTTATTTTCTGATTTTCGAGCATCCCATCCTCATCACGTTAATTTTGCGGTCGATGGCTATTTATTAAACGAGAGGCGTTGCGAAAAGCTGAAACGCGCTGGTTTCCGCGATCTTCATCTGTCCTGATTGACGGTTAACTCTGTTCCTTGACGGGACGGTTTGGCGAAGGTTCCGGCCAGCGCCTTGCTCGCGTCATTCCATCCTTCTTCGCCAGAAAGATAATGCGCCATCGCGTCCTGTCGATCGGCGGCAATCTGGGGTGGACGGCCGAGCGCGGCGAGCAGCTCCTGGGGCTCGATCAAACTCTCCCCCATTGCCCTGATGTCGCCGTCATACTTCGACAAGACTCGCTCCTCCACGCACTTGTTGGCGACAGGCTCTAGCCGGACAGGGTGAATTTGGAGTAAAGATGTCCGCCATGTCCCCGAATTTCGATCTCCGAAACGGACCCAAGTCCGCCCGCATCGTCGTCGCCATGTCGGGCGGGGTCGATAGCAGCGTGGTCGCCGCGCTTGCCGCCCGAACAGGCGCCGAGGTGATCGGGGTCACGCTCCAGCTTTACGACCATGGCGAAGCGGTCAAACGTAGCGGATCGTGCTGCGCGGGGCAGGACATTTACGACGCCAAGGCGGTGTGCGACCGGCTCGGCATCGCACATTATGTGCTCGATTATGAAAGCCGCTTTCGCACCGGGGTGATCGACAAGTTCGCCGCCGAATATGCCGTGGGACGTACCCCGGTCCCATGTTCGCTATGCAATCAGGGGGTCAAGTTCGTCGATCTGATCGCCTTTGCGCGTGAGCTTGGCGCCGATTGCCTCGCCACCGGACATTATGTTCGCCGCGTCGAGCGCGCAGACCGGATCGAACTGTGGAAGGGCCGCGACCCCGCGCGCGATCAAAGCTATTTCCTCTACGGCACCACTGCCGAGCAACTTGATTTCCTCCGCTTTCCCTTGGGTGACCTCCCCAAAAGCGAGGTCCGCCGCTTTGCCGGGGAGGCCGGGCTGGTCGTCGCGAACAAGCCCGACAGCCAGGACATCTGCTTCGTCCCTGACGGCGATTATGCCAGTTTGGTCAAGGAGCTCCGCCCCGAGACCGCCGCCCCGGGAGACATCGTCGCGCTCGACGGAACCAGGCTCGGCGATCATCAGGGTGTGGTCCACTTCACCATCGGCCAGCGCCGCGGGATCGAGGTCGGCGGGCAGAAGGAACGGCTGTATGTGGTGCGCATCGAGCCCGACACCCAGCGCCTCGTGGTCGGCCCGCGACGCGCGCTCGCGGTCGGGGCGACGAGCGTTGAAGGGATCAACTGGCTCGCCGAGGACCAGCGCGAGGTCGACGCCAAGGTCCGTTCGATGGCCGCACCCGTCCCTGCGCGTTGGGACGGCGGGCGGCTGACCTTCGCCGTCCCCGAATATGGCGTCGCCCCAGGCCAGTCGGCGGTGTTTTACGACGGCGAGCGGCTGCTCGGCGGCGGGACCATCGTCGCGACCGAAGCGGCGATTATCGTCGAGACAGCGGCGGCCTAGACTCCGCGATGTTCACAATGTTCACGGTGACCAAGGGGGGTGCGGCGCGCAACCGAAGTTCGCGGAAGTCGCCCTAGCCTTTGGGCCGGAGACTCAGCGGGTCGCGCGTGATCAGCGTCGGGGAGTCGAGCCAGGGATGCGAAAGAGCCGACCCGCCCATGACATGAGTGCCGCTCTGTAGGACAGGATTTTCTTGGGGTCGCTTTGGGTCGAAAGCGGACTCGCCAGCTTGCGGCTGACTTGCGCGGCTCACCTGTTCGTGATTGGTACTTGATCTCAACGGAATCGGGGGCAGACCATGACAACCATGAGAAAAACCAAGCTGCTAATTGCAGTGGCGCTGGCGGCCGGCGTGGCAAGTTGCGACAACCTTGGGCCGGGCAAGCCCGACCAGGTGGATGTGGCTGCGGTGAAGCAGGCCCTGTCTACTGTAGAGGCGGGCTGGAACCAGGCGTTTCACTCGAAAAATCTGGATGCACTTGTCGAACCTTATGCAAGCGACGCCGTGTTCGTCTTGCCGGGCCTGCCGGCACAAGTAGGAACATCGGCGATCCGCAATGTTTATGTAGAGGCCTTGAAGGACCCAAACTTCGACCTCACCCTCGTCTCGGACAGGATGGAAGTGGCGCGATCTGAGGAGCTGGCTTTCTCGCAAGGCCACTTCACGATGAAGGGAACCGATCCTAATACGAAGCAGCCGACGACGACTATGACCGGACCATATCTGACGGTCTTCATGAAACAGGCCGACGGCAGCTGGAAGGCAATTCAGGACTGGGTCGCGGAAAATCCGCCCAGCGCGCCAGCGAGATAGCAAAAGCACCTCCGGGTGTTTTCTCTCGACATCGCTTACCTCGGTTTGATTCGAATTTCCGCTATGGTGGAAAAGGGGTCACGCGGCTCACGTTCCTCATGGGTCGAAAAACACATATGAGCGCCTAGCGTCAGTTTGAGTGAAATGCGCTCGTTCGAAGCGTCGCAATCCGACAGAATCTGCTGTGAGTACGGAAGGGAGAGGCGAGATGCGGCAAAGGCTACTGGCAACCCTATTTTGTGCCCTTACGGCGTGTGGATCGTCCAAGACCGCGCAAGAGAGCGGCATCGCAGAACCGCCCGTGGTCGCTTTCGATGGCGCTCAAGTGATAGAAGCCTCCGCGAAGGCCGCTCACGGCGAACGGCTAAGCTCCGTTCTCGGTTGTCGCGGCTGTCACGGCAAGGAACTGCAGGGCAAGCGTTTCTACGAACTTTACGCGTCGAACCTTACCCGCGAGGTCGCCAATTACAGCGACGTCCAGCTCGAGCTGCTGCTGCGCCAAGGGGTGCATCCAACCGGCCGCGA
Source organism: Sphingomicrobium sp. (assembly GCA_046589895.1). Taxonomy (GTDB): domain Bacteria; phylum Pseudomonadota; class Alphaproteobacteria; order Sphingomonadales; family Sphingomonadaceae; genus Sphingomicrobium. The sequence continues at coordinate 5,450 of JBKJTQ010000273.1, read as the reverse complement.
CGTTTGGGCTATGCCGTCCGAGCTGTTCCAGCACCTGAGCAAGCCGGATATGGCTGCGTTAATCACCTATTTCCGTACGCTGAAACCCGCGGGCGAGCCGACCGGGAAACCGCTGCCGTTCGAGCCAGAAACGAAAAAGCTGATTGCCGAGGGCAAGTTTAAGCCAGCAGCTACTTTTGTGCGCGAAAACCGCACGGTCGGACCCGTCGATTTAGGGACAAACCATGCGTTGGGCCGCTACATCACACGGGTCACCTGCGCCGAGTGCCATGGCGCCAAACTCGAAGGCGGTGGCGACACGCCCGACCTAATTGTGGCTAGCGGATACTCCCGAGCGGAATTCGAGAAACTGATCACGCAGGGCGTTCCAACGGGCGACAGAAACCTCAAGAAGCTGATGGTCAACGTCGCCCAACGCCGCTTTTCCCACCTCACGCCCAGCGAGCGCAACGCGCTTTACGCTTACCTCAAGGCGCGCGCCGAGCAGCCACAATAGCAAGTCTCGCTAGTGCCCGCTTTGGGTCGATTGTGTTGGGACATCCGCGGTTGCGCTTTTCATTCGCACGCGGCTTGCTAAAGTAAGCCCATGAAAAAATCTGCTTTTGCCGTTATCGGCCTGTCGCTCCTGTCCGCCTGCGCCACCGCTCCCAAGGAGCCGATGACCGTCGCGGGGCCCGACTTCCTCACTCGCAATGCCAGCGTCAAACGCGTCGTCACGACCGCCAGCGGGCTGCAATATTTCATCCTCAAATCGGGCGCCAAGACGGGCCGTTCGCCGGTCGACGGCGACAGCGTGACCTTCGACTATGAGGGCAAGCTCACAACTGGCGCGATATTCGATAGCAGCTTCGCGCGTGGCACTCCGCTCTCCGGCGGAGTCGGCGATTTCGTTCCCGGCTTCACCGAAGCGTTGAAGCTGATGCGACCCGGCGACGAGTGGATCGTGTGGATCCCGCCCGCGCTCGGCTATGGCGAGCGGGAAACGGGGACGATCCCCGCGAATAGCGTGCTCCGCTTCCGCCTGGCACTGCACAGCATCACGCCTGCACCGGTCCCCGCATCCTGAGTTGATTCTCGGTCTCGTTGATAAAGAAACGCATGAAAGAGTGCATGCTTATCGCATCAGTCCCGCGGCGCGCAGCGCGTCCTCGATCACCGCGCCGACACCGCGGGGCGCCGCGACCGGGCGCGCGGCTACGGGGATAGCTCGCCGTGAAGCGCGCGGCGTGACGGCCACCGCGGGCCTGACCACGACGCGCGGCGTCGCGCTTTCGTTTCCCAGTCCCCACGAAGCGGCGATCCGGCTGGTCGAGCAGATCCCCGCCTCGAGCATATGCGCTCCAGTCTGTCCGCAAGCGCTCTGGCCGCGCGTGGCGAGCGGGGTGCCATGCCCCATTCCGGCCACGTCGTAGCGCTCGATCATCACCTTCCCCGATCCGTCGCGCCACGTCGTTCGGCGCTGGCCATCGACCAGATCGACCTGCCCTTCGATCCCACCCAGCCCGATGCGGTCGCGCCACTGGTCGATGATCGAGCCGGCATTGGCGGAGACGACAGTCGCGTCGGCGCTGCCATGCCATACCGACAGCGTCGGCCATGGCCCGCGATAATCGGCGGCGGCGGAGATGCGGCCGGCGAGCGTGCGACGCGAGGGCATCCCCTGCCCGCGCATCCGCTCGAGTGCTTCGGGAACGCCATCGGCAACCGCGAACGGCAGTCCGGCGATGATCGCCCCGCCCGCGAACATCTCGGGATAGCAAGCGAGCATCACTGCGGTCATCGCTCCGCCCGCCGACAGCCCGTTGATGAAAGTACGCGCGGGGTCGAGGTCGTGCTTGGCGACCATATGGCGCACCATCTGCGCGATCGAGGCGGCCTCGCCGCGCCCGCGCCGGCTATCGCCTGGGGCGTACCAGTTGAAGCAGAGGTTGTGATTGTTGGCGCGGACCTGCTCGGGGAATAGCAGGGCAAAGCCGTAGCGGTCGGCAAGCTCCGACCAGCCGCTGCCGCGATCGTAGAGACCCGCATTTTGCGTGCAGCCGTGAAGCACGACAACGAGCGGTGCGTCCGGCGCCAAGGTCGGGGGAAAATAAGTCCTCGCGACCAAGGCACCAGGATTGGCGCCAAAACCGGTCATCGTGCCCAGGCGGCCGGGCTTCGCGCCGATCGAATCGAGCTTGACCATTGCCGCGGCCGAAGCCTTGCGCATGGAGTAGAGGCGAGCGACGGTGGGACCAAGGCCACGCATGGGATATCCTTCTTCGACGGGGCCAGTGCGGCGCGATCAAGCTTCTCCCAAGACGGGTCATGCTGCAGTGCACAATAAGTGGGAAAGCCGTCGGTTCCGTGCAAGGGTCTGTTTTCGCCTCGGGTCCCTCAGCTTCGCTGGAAATGTCCCTCGAGACCGTTACGGCGTGGCCGTCGAGCAACATTCGGTCTCCGCCGCGCTCGCAGCGGCGTGGGCGGTGCGCGTCCCCGCTCAAAACGGTTCAAGCCCTATAGTGCCAAGCGTGGCGTCGACCGCTGAGCTGACTAACCTCGCCGGGCCGCGTCGCGAACGTTGAGTTCGTTGCGAGAATTTCCTAGGGCCGGGCCATGGCCAATTTCTGCCTCGTCGATGTGTTCGGAACGGCGCTATTCTCGGGCAATCCGCTGCCTGTTCTATTCGATGCCGACGCCTTGTCCGATCCGGAAATGCAGCGAATCACGCGCTGGTTCGGCTTTTCCGAAACCGCGTTTCTCGTCGCCCCGACCGAAGTGGGCGCCGACTACCGGGTGCGAATTTTTACGCGCGATCGGGAATTGCCGTTTGCGGGTCATCCGACACTGGGCACGTGCCATGCCTGGCAGGAAGCCGGCGGGAAGGCGGCGGGCGCAACCATCGTCCAGCAATGCGGTGCGGGCTTGATCGAGATTCGCGCGTCGGGTGACGAGCTGGCGTTCGCCGCGCCGCCGCTGATCCGCAGCGGGCCGGTCGACGAGGCCGATGTCGCCGAGGTCGCGGCATTTCTCGGCATCGAGCGCGACGCGACCGTCGATTCGCAATGGGTCGACAACGGCCCCGGCTGGGTCGCGGTGTTGCTCGCCAGCGCCGAGGCGGTGCTCGCGATCGATCCGCCCGCCACCGCCGCACGACTGTTCGACGTCGGCGTGGTCGGCCCGCACTCCTCGGGAGAGGCGGCCTATGAAGTGCGCGCGCTGTTCAGTGATCATCGCGGCGCGATCCTCGAAGATCCAATCACCGGCAGCCTCAACGCCTCGCTGGCGCAATGGCTGACCGCGACCGGCCGCTTCACCGCGCCTTATGTCGCGCGGCAAGGAACCGCGATCGGCCGCGAGGGGCGAGTGACGGTCGATCAAGACGAGGCGGGGCGAATATGGATCGGCGGGCAGACGCTGACGATTGCTTCGGGAACGGTCGAAATCTAACGGCTCTCGGTGATCGTCGACGGCAGCATCGTCTCGCGGTCGGTGTGACCGTGCGGGTCGAGGTGGATCAGTATCTCAGTCCCGGAGAATCGTGCCTGTAGCGCTTCCTCGACCGCATCGAGCCGGTCATGCGCTTCGCGCACGGTCCATTCGCCCGGCACCCAGACGTGGAACTGAACGAAATGGTTCGACCCGCTGGTCCGCGTGCGCAGATCGTGAAGCCCGTCGAGCTCGGGATGCTGGGCGGCGGCGGCAAGGAAGGCCGCGCGCTGCGCCTCGGGCCATTCGCGGTCCATCAACTGATCGATCGCACGGCTCGACGCGCGCCATGCCCCGAACAGCAGCCAAACCGCGATCAGCAATCCGAACACCGCATCCGCCCCGACCAGCCCGGCGTTCTGGTCGAGCGACAAAGCGGCGATCACCGATCCATTGAGCAGCAGGTCTGACTGATAATGCACCCGGTCGGTGGCGATCGCGACCGATCCGGTCTGCGCCACCACGCGCCGCTGATAGACGATCAGCAGCAGCGTCGCTGCCATCGCCACCAGAGACACCCCGATCCCCAGCTCGGCCGACCCGGTCTCCGCCCCCGCGGCGAGCCGCTCGACCGAACGATAACCGATCCACCCCGCCGAGACGGTGATCAGCACAATCTGGAACAATGCGACCAGCGCTTCGGCCTTGCCATGCCCGAAGCGGTGGTCGCTGTCGGCGCGAAGCGCGGCAATCCGTACCCCGGCGAGCGTGACGAGGCTGGCGATGAGGTCGAGCCCGGTGTCGGCGAGGCTGCCGAGCATCGCCATCGACTGGGTTGAATAAGCCGCCCACGCCTTGAGCCCGAGTAGCAACATCGCGACGCAGACGCTGGCGAGCGCGGCGCGCGTCGCAAGTTTCCCGCGTGCGACATGCTGCTGATGGAATATGGTCACGGGTAGAGTAGTCCCTCGCGCCAGCCATCGCCGTCACGCTCGAACAGCCGCCGTTCGTGGAGCCGCGCGTCGCGGTCGCTCCAAAACTCGATCCGCCGCGGTGTCACTCGAAACCCCGCCCAGCGCGGCGGGCGCGGGATGGCGCCATCGCCGAACCGCTCACGCATTGCCGCGACCCGCGCTTCGAACGTGGCACGGTCGGGCAGCGGCCGCGACTGGTCCGACGCCCATGCGCCAAGCCGGGAATCGCGCCCGCGGCTGGCGAAATAAGCGTCGGCTTCGGCGGCGTCGACCACGCTCACCGCGCCCTCGACGCGCACTTGCCGGCGGAGCGACTTCCAGTGAAACAGCAGGCTGGCTTCGGGATTGGCGGCCAACTCCTCGCCCTTGCGACTGTCGAAGTTGGTGTAAAAGACGAACCCGCGCGCGTCGTGCCCCTTCAACAACACCATCCGCGCCGAGGGCCGCCCCGCGGCATCGGCGGTCGCCAGCGCCATCGCTCCGGGATCGTTGGGCTCGCTCGTGCGCGCCTCGGCAAACCAGACGTCGAACAGGGTATGCGGATCGTCGGCCATCGCCGCGCCTCTAGGCCGCGGCCCTGATCGGGGCAACCGGCTTGTTGCTTCGCACCGGTTGCGGCTAGAGGGCAGTGATGGACCTTTACCAACGACTGGGCGTCAAGCGCGGCGCGACCGAGGCCGAGATCAAGAAAGCCTATCGCAGCCTCGCGAAACAGCTTCATCCCGATCGCAACACCGACAACCCCAAGGCGGCCGAGCGCTTTTCGTCGATCACCAACGCTTATGACCTGCTGTCCGACAAGGACAAGCGCGCACGCTACGACCGCGGCGAGATCGACGAGGACGGCAATCCCAAGTCGCCGTTCGGAAGCGGCGGCTTCGGCGGCGGCGCGGGCTATGGCGGGGGTGCGGGCGGAAGCGGCTATAGCGGTCGCCCGAGCGGCTATGAAGGCTTCCCCAACGGGGGGTTCGAGGCGGGCAATAGCGCCGACCTTTCGGACCTGTTCGAAGGATTGTTCAGCGGCGCCGGCGGCGCGCGGCGCGGCGGCGCCGGCCGCAGCCGCGCACC
>JBKJTQ010000156.1:0-4897 GCA_046589895.1 Sphingomicrobium sp. | reverse complement strand
GCAGGTGCCGACCGGGTGGTGGATCGGGGAGACGACGAATACTTCCCAGAAATCGTCCGGAAGCTCCTCGGTCGCGCGCAGATAATCGATCACCTGGCCGATCTTCCAATGTTCGGGCACCGCGCAGACATCGCGCTGCATCAGCCGGCCGGCCGATTCCGCCGGGTAGGACAACGCCTCCTCGACCGCGGCGCGATCGTCGGGCTCCATCGCCTTGAGCACCGCCTGCCGGTCGTCGTGGTCGAGGTCCTCGATCAGCGCGACGGCGTCGTCGGTGTCGAGCTGCCCCGCGATATCCGCCACCTGCTGCGGCTCCATCTCGTCGAGCAAATCCTCGCGGACGAAGTCGTTCAACTCGGCGAGCACATCGGCGCTGACGATCCCCGCCAGCGCCTTCACCAGCCCTTCGCGCTCGTCGGCGCGGGCCAGTTCGATCAAATCGGCAACGTCCGCCGGGTGGAGCGGCTGGACCAAAGCGCGGGCGGTTTCGTCGTCGCCGGCCTCGACCGCGTCGAGCACCTTGTCGACGAATTCGGGGCGGAGCCGGTCTTCGGCGTCGATCGCGCTCGAATCGGCGGGCTTGTCGATGGCGGCGTGCTCGCTCTCGCTCATGACCGCCTCCCCTCGATACTTTCGGCTGCGGCCCTCCTATGGATGGCGGCGCTCTGGCGCAAGCAGCCGCGGGACCCTAAATGCCTCCGCATCCCAATCTCCCTGCAAAAGGATTTGCTGCATGGCCGACGACCGCCTGACCTTCACCCTTTCCTCTGGCGGCGACGTCGTCATCAAGCTCCGCTCCGACATCGCGCCGGGCCATGTCGAGCGCATCGCCGGCCTCGCCCGCGATGGCTTCTACGACGGCGTGAAGTTCCACCGCGTAATCCCCGGCTTCATGGCCCAGGGCGGCGATCCGACCGGCACCGGCACCAGCGGTTCCGACAAGCCCAATCTGAAGGCCGAATTCAGCAACACCCCGCACAAGCGCGGCACCTGCTCGATGGCCCGCACGTCCGATCCCGACAGCGCCAACAGCCAGTTCTTCATCTGCTTCGACGACGCCCGCTTCCTCGACGGCCAGTACACCGTGTGGGGCGAGGTCGAGAGCGGCATGGAGCATGTCGACGCGCTGCCCAAGGGCGAGCCGCCGCGCGAACCGGGCAAGATCGTCAAGGCGACCGTCGCGTAAGTGAAGCAAGCCATCACCCTCATCACCGGCGCCTCGGCCGGGCTTGGCGTCGACTTTGCGCGCCAATGTTCGGCGAAGGGCCAGCGCCTTGTGCTCGTCGCACGGCGCCAGGATCGACTCGAGGCGCTTGCCGCCGAGCTTGGCCCTGCCCGCGCCGTTGCCGCCGACCTTGGCGAGACGGGCGCTGCGGCGCAGCTGATGGCCGACATCCAGGCGCACGGCGAGACGGTCGATTGCCTGGTCAACAACGCCGGCTTCGGGTTGTGGGGCAAATTTGTCGGTCTTGACGGGCAGCGGCAGCGCGACATGATCAATCTCAATTGCGGCGCGCTGGTCGAACTTACTCACGCGGTGCTGCCGGGGATGGTCGAGCGCGGCACGGGCGCGATCCTCAACGTCGCCTCGACCGCCGCTTTTCAGCCGGGGCCGGGAATGGCGGTTTATTTCGCGACCAAGGCTTTCGTGTTGAGTTTCAGCGAGGCGCTGCACGAGGAAGTGCGCGGGCATGGCGTGCGAGTGACCGCTTTATGCCCCGGCCCGACCGAGACCGAATTCGGCGCCGTCGCCGGGTTCAAGGGCAATGGCGCGTTCGACCGGCTGAGCGCGCGGTCGCAGGATGTCGTCGCGGCCGGTCTATTGGCGCTTGATCTTAATCGGGCGGTGATGATCCCCGGCCTCGCCAACAAGTTCGGCGCGCAGGGCCATCGGCTGCTGCCACGAAACTGGCTGCGCAAGGTCACCGGCATGATCAAAAATTAGGCGGCCGCCTCCGCGACCATCTCGAGCAGCTTTTGATAGCGCGGATGGTCGCGCAACGGGTCGAGATCGGGATCGCGCTGAAACCACACCTTGGTGATTCCACCGACATGCTGGGTCCACACCTCGAGCAGGTCGAAGGCGCGGTCGATTTCGCCGAGCTGAGTCCACGTGCAGGCGGCATTATATTGGAGTTGGGTGTCGTCGGGGTCGATTGCCAGCGCGCGCTCCATCCACCGCTTGGCCCGCTCATTTTCACCGAGGCTCGCCAGCGCTCCGGCGCCAAGCTGCGCCGGTCGCGAACTTTCCGGGTGTTGGCGCAATTGTTCTTCGGCACGTTTGAGGCCGAGCCGCGCATATTTTGCGGAGTCTTCAATCCGTCCGAGTTGGCGGAGCACCTGCTGGAGCAGGATAGGCGCCTGGCAATCCTCGGGGTTTAGCTCGACCGCGCGGGTATAGAAATCAATCGCACGCTCGGACTCGCCCTCCTTCACCCAATAGTTGGCAAAAAACAGGTTGGCATCGAAGTTGTTGGGATCGAGCTCAAGCGCGCGCTCGAACGCCGCCTTGGCCGCGGCACCATCGCCGATAACGCTGAGCGTGTTGGCGCGCGCGGCATGGGCTTCGGGCAGGTCGGGGTCCAAGGCCAGTGCCGTGGCGGCGGTGGCCAAAATCTCCTCGACCGGGATCGGAACTCCGAACCAACCCGCCAAGCGCGAATCGCAATTGACTATCCCGGCATAGGCGCGCGCGTAAAGCGGGTCGATCTCGACCGCCTTGGCGAACATCTGCCGCGCCAGGCCGAGGAATCGCTTGGTCGAATTGTGGAAAAACTGACGGCCCTTGAGGTAATAATTATAGGCTTCGACATCGGCGGTGGGCGCTTGGGCGATGGCCTTGCGCTCTTCGGGCAGTAGCTTGATCTTGAGCTGGGCGACGATGCTTTGCGTGATCTCGTCCTGGATCGCGAAAATGTCGGTCAGGTCGCGGTCGTAGCGGTCGGCCCACAGATGCCCGCCGCTTATCCCGTCGATCAATTGGCCGGTGACTCGCACTCGCTGGCCGGCCTTGCGTACGCTGCCTTCGAGCAGGAACTTGACCCCAAGTTCGGTCGCGACCTGCTGCAGCTGAACCGACCTTCCCTTGTAGGCGAAGCTGGTGTTGCGCCCGACCACGAACAGGCCCGAGATTTTGCTGAGGTCGGTGATGATATCCTCAGAAATGCCGTCGGAGAAAAACTCCTGCCCGGGGTCGTCGCTCATATTGTTGAATGGCAGCACCGCGATCGATGGCTTGTCGGCGTCGGCAATCTCTTCGCTAGCCGCACCGGCCTTCGGCTTTGCCGTCGCCGCCCCTAGGACGACATTATAGACCCGGACCGGGAAGGCGATATTCTTTAGCTGCTGCTCGCCCATGTCCTCGAAAATGAGCTCAAGCTTGTTGCCGACATTGTCGCGTACCGAGGAAGAAACGGCGACACCGCCGGGCTTGGCGATGCTTTCGATGCGCGAAGCGACATTGACGCCGTCGCCGAAAATGTCGTCGTCATCGACGATGATGTCGCCGAGGTTGATGCCGATGCGAAACTCGATCCGCCGTTCTTCGGGGATGGCGGCGTTGCGGTGGCGCATTTCGCGCTGGACGTGGGCGGCGCATTCGACCGCGCTGACCACGCTCGGGAATTCGACCAGCATGCCGTCGCCGGTCAGCTTGACGATCCGCCCCTGATGCTCGGCGATGCACGGATCGATCATCGCCGCGCGATGATCCTTGAGGCTCGTCAGCGTGGCGACCTCGTTGGTCCCCATCAGGCGGCTGTAACCGACGACGTCGGCAGCCATGATCGCGGAAAGGCGTCGTTCCATCGCTCTACGCCACCGGCGCTTTGTCGAGCTTTGCAAGCAGAGCCGCATAACGGCGATGCGCGCGCACCGGCTCCAGATCGGCATCATGGCGGAACCAGGTCACGTGATCGTCCCCTGCATAATCTCCCCAGACTTCAAGGATGTCGATTGCTCGGTCGATTTCGCCCATTTGAGCGTAAGCGCAGGCGGCGTTATAGCGAGTGTTATTATCATCGGGGTCGATGGCGAGCGCATGGTCAATCCACTCCATCGCGCGTTCGTTCTCGCCCATTGCGGCGAGGATGCACGCGCCGATCTGGGCCGGCCGCGAGCTTTCGGGATGCGCCTGCAGGGCCTGTTCGGCCCGCTTCAGTCCAAGCCGTCCATATTTCTCGGCCTCCTCGTGCCGGCCGCGCAAGCGGAAGACACTGTACGCCAGCATCGGCGCCTGCGAATCGTCGGGCTGTATCTCGGTCGCTCGAAGGTAGTGCTCGATTGCTCGATCAGGTTGGTCCTCCGTAACGCAGAAGCGGGCGTAGAAAAGGTTCGCGTCAAAGCTGTTGGGGTCAAGCTCGAGTGCGCGTTCGAATGCCTCGGTTGCTTCTTTTCCCCGATTACTGTTGGCAAGCGCCACCCCGCGCGCCGCGTGCGCTTCCGAAAGGTTTGGGTCCAGCGCGATCGCCTTGCCGGCGGTGGCGAGGATTTCCTCGGGCGACCTGGCGACGTTGTACCAGCCGTTGAGCCGGGAATCGCAGTTGGCGATCCCGGCATAAGCCCGCGCATATAAGGGGTCGGCTTCGCTCGCCTTGACGAACATCCGCCGCGCGAGCAGCAGGAACGCCTTGGTCATATTGTGAAAGAATTCGCGTCCCTTGAGGTAATGGGTGTACGCCTCGACATTATGCGTCGGAGCCTGGGCGATGGCCTTCTTCTCCGTCGGCAACAGCTTGATCTTGAGCTGGTCGACAATGGTCTGGGTGATCTCGTCCTGGATCGCGAAAATGTCGGTCAGGTCGCGATCGTAGCGGTCGGCCCACAAATGGCCGCCGGTGGCACCGTCGATCAACTGGCCAGTAACCCGCACCCGCTGCCCCGCCTTGCGCACGCTGCC